>JBKKBB010000027.1:0-4075 GCA_046714395.1 Candidatus Limnocylindrales bacterium
GCGCTGCGCGGGTCTGCTCGCGGCGGCGGAACTAAAGGTCCAGCAACTGGTGACCCGCGCCGGTGGAGCGCTGTCCGCCATCGACGTCCGCCCCGAGGAGGCTCGCGACGCCGAGTAACGGGGTTCGCGGCAAAACATGCGCGGCCGTGGTATCACATAATCGGCATCCAGCCCGGATGCCCCTCAATCACGATCAAGACGGAGTGAAGACGGCACCGTGAGCACCATTCTCAAGGGACTCCAGGGACCAGCCGACCTGCGCGGCATGGACGAGGGCACGCTGGCCGCCCTCGCCGCCGAGGTGCGCGAGACGATCATTGCGACCGTCGCGGGGACCGGTGGTCACCTTGGGTCATCGCTCGGCGTCGTGGAATTGACCCTCGCCCTCCACAGGCTCCTCGAGTCGCCCCGCGACCGGATCGTCTGGGACACGGGCCACCAGGCGTATGCCCACAAGCTGCTGACCGGGCGCCTGGCTGCATTTCCCTCGCTCCGTCAACTGAACGGCCTGGGCGGCTTCCCCCGCCGGATCGAGAGCGAGCACGACGTCTTCGACGGCGGACACGCCGGGACCGGACTGTCCATCGCCCAGGGTCTGGCAACGGCCCGGGACCTGCGACACGGGATGGAGCGCATCGCGGTGGTGGTGGGCGACGCCGCGCTGATGACCGGGCTCTCGCTCGAGGCCCTCAACGATATCGGCCACAAGGGCACGCAGCTTTTGATCGTGCTCAACGACAACGAGATGTCGATCAGCCCGACGGTCGGCGCGGTGTCCACATACCTCTCGAAGATCAAGCTGAGCCAGGCCTGGCAGCAGAGCAAGTCGGCCTATGACGGGCTCGTGGGGAGGCTGCCGGTCGTTGGCGCGACCGCGCTCGAGTGGAGCCAGCGGCTCCGCCGGTCCGTCGTGAACCTCGCCTCGCCGGGACAGCTCTTCGAGGATCTCGGGCTCACCTACATCGGGGTGGTGCCCGGGCATGACCTTCACGCCCTGCTCGAGACGTTTGGCCGGGTGCTGGAACTCAAAGGTCCGGTCATCGTCCACGTCCGGACGCAGAAGGGCCGCGGGTATCGGCCGGCCGAGGCGGATCAGGTGTCGTTCCACGGCGCGGCCCTCCCGCCGATGGACCTTGCTCCGAACGCCGACGCACACGATCCGGCGACGAGCGGGCCCCCCGCCCGATCCTCGACGCCGCATGGGTGGGGCTCGAACGGGGACGCGGTGCCTCCACGGACCGGCCCCGAGACCCGGCCGAAGAACCCGAATTACACGTCCGTGTTCGCGGATGAGCTGGTCAGCCTCGCGACGAATGATCGCCGGATCGTGGGGATCACGGCGGGCATGCCCACCGGTACGGGAATGGCCAAGTTCCGCGCCGCCCATCCGGACCGGTCGATCGACGTCGGTATCGCCGAGCAGCATGCGGTGACGATGGCCGCGGGGTTGGCGCTCGGCGGGATGCGGCCCGTGGTCGCGCTCTACTCGACGTTCCTCCAGCGAGCCTTCGACCAGACGGTCCATGACGTCTGTCAGAACGATCTGCCGGTCCTGCTGGCGGTGGATCGCGCCGGTCTGGTGGGCGAGGACGGGACTTCGCACCAGGGCATGTTCACGATCCCGGCCCAGCGGCAGTTGCCGTATCTGGTCGTGGCGAGCCCGAAGGACGAGCAGGAGCTGCGCGCGCTCCTCCGCACGGCACTGGCACAGGATCACCCATTCGCCCTGCACTACCCACGCGATGCTGGTGCCGGCTTGCCGGCGACCGAACCGCCCCTCATCCACGTCGGACAGGCCGAGGTGCTCCGGGATGGTCGTGACATCCTGTTTGTGGGGTTCGGTCCGATCGTCACGCGGGCGCTGGCCGCCGCTTCGGAGCTCGCGTCGGACGGCTGGTCGGTCGAGGTCATCAACGCGCGCTTCGCCAAACCGCTCGACCGGCAGCTGATCCTCGACCGCGCCCGAGGCAAGCGACTGGTGGTCACGTTCGAGGAGAGCGTGGTGACCGGCGGCTTCGGCAGCGCCGTGCTCGAGGCGATCGAGGAGGCTCGCCTGACCGATCCCGTGTACCGAGCCATTCCCGTCCGCATCGTCGGCATCCCCGGGGACCGCTTCGTCGATCACGGCGCGGTCGCGGATCTCCGACGCATGCTCCGCCTCGATGCCGAGGGCCTCGGGGCACAGGTCCGCGAGACGCTGGCGATGCTCGGGCTGCGGCCGGACCCGTCACCGGCCACGCCTGCGGGGTAGGCCGCTACCCGGCGTACCAGACCGTGGATGCCCGCGGACCGTCGGGAGCAAGGACCCCCCGCGGTGAGCCGTGATCAAGTCGGCTGTGCCACGATAGTCCCGTGAACACGGCCACCATCAGGCGACGTCGCCAGCGCCTCGACCAGTTGCTCGTTGAGCGCGGGTTGGCCCCATCCCGCGCCCGCGCCCAGGCGCTGATCCTGGGCGGCAAGGTGCGGACTGGCGCGGGAGACACGAGCCGGGTCGATCGCAAGGCCGGCGATCTCGTGGCGCAGGATCTTGTCATCGCCCTCGTTGAGCGGGATCCGTATGTGAGTCGAGGCGGCCACAAACTCGCGGCCGCCCTGGATGCGTTCGGCGTGGATCCCGCCGGGGAGATCTGCCTCGATGTCGGGGCATCGACCGGCGGGTTTACCGACGTGTTGCTGCAGCGCGGCGCTCGCCGCGTGTATGCCCTCGATGTCGGGCGTGGTCAGCTGTCGGAGGCGCTCCGCCAGCATCCCCGGGTGGTCTCGATGGAACGCACGAATGCCCGTGCGCTCACCCCGTCGACGCTCCCGGAACCAGTGGCCCTGGCCACGATTGACGTGTCTTTCATCTCCCTGCGGCTCATCCTCGGTCCCGTCGCCTCGACGTTCGGCGATGCGCGAGGCTCGATCATCGCGCTCGTCAAACCCCAATTCGAAGCCGGGCGCGGCCAGGTACCCGGCGGCGTCGTCCGCGACCCGGTCGTCCACCGCGCGACCGTCGAACGCGTCGTAGCCGCGGCGACGGAGGTTGACCTCGTCGCCCTCCACTGCATTCCGTCGCCGATTCTCGGGCCGGAGGGCAATCGCGAGTTCCTGCTGCATCTTCGGGTCAACGACCCGGGCGCGGCCGGCGTCGCGGGTGGGCGTCCGGCGTACGGCGACCTCCAGGAGCAGATCGTGGCCGCCACGCTCGCGGTGCAGGCATGACCGACCGGCCGATTGAGCGCATAGGCTTCGCCTACAACCCGACCAGCGACGCGGCCATGGAGCTTCGCGAGCGGGCGACGGGCTGGGCCGCAGTCCGCGGCCTGGACCACTGGATCGCCACCGCAGCCGACTCCGAAACCATGCAACGCGAGCTGCCGCGAACCGACGTGCTCGTCGTCCTCGGGGGCGACGGCACGTTCCTGCGAGCAGCCCGGATTGTCGCGGAGATCGACGTCCCGCTCCTGGGGATCAACGTCGGCAAGATCGGGTTCCTGTCCAAGGTCGAGGCCGGGGACATGATCAGGGTCCTGGATCGACTCCAGTCTGGCGGGTTCACCCTGGAGCATCGGATGGTCCTGGAGGGCAGGATCCTGCGGGCCGCGAGCCCGGGTTCGGTCGAGCGGCACGTCGCGCTCAACGATGTCGTGGTGGCGCGAGGCTCGCTGGCCCGCGTGGTCCGCCTCGACGTGTCGATCGACGGCAGCCATCTCGCAACGTACGTGGCCGACGGCCTGGTGGTTGCGAGCCCGACGGGCTCAACCGGATATTCCTTCTCGGCGGGCGGCCCGATCCTGGATCCCACCGCACGCAACCTTATCGTGACGCCGATCGCCGGCTACCTGACGACCATCCGGTCCGTGGTGGTCGGCGCCTCGGTCGTCGTCCGCTGCCAGGTCAAGGACGCGCACGAGGCGCTGGTCTCGATCGACGGCCGGGAGGACGTCCTGATCGCGATTGGCGATATCGTGGAGGTCCGCGCACTCGATCGCCCGATTCGGTTCGTCCAGCCGGACGGTGCGCTGCCGTTCTGGGACCTGCTCCGCAAGAAGGTCGAGCTGCTCCCGTCGTGAAGGCAGGATGACCACGA
>JBKKBB010000028.1:0-14015 GCA_046714395.1 Candidatus Limnocylindrales bacterium
TGCCGGTGTCCGTGTCACCAGTCACCGAGACCATCCCGACCTTGGGATGCCCGACGAGATGGTCTCCGATGGCGGCGCCGGTGCCCGTGATGACGTTGAGGACGCCGGGAGGCAGGATCTCCGCGGCGATCTCCGCCAGGACGAGCGCGGTGAGCGGCGTCCGGGCGGACGGCTTGAGGACGACCGTATTACCCGCCATGAGGGCGGGGCCGATCTTCCAGCCGGCCATCATGATCGGGTAGTTCCACGGCGCGATGGAGGCGACCACCCCGACCGGCTCTCGCCGGATCAGGCTCGTCCGGCCTGCCACGTACTCGTTCGCGGCCCTGCCTTCCATGACCCGCCCAGCACCGGCGAAGAAGCGAAGGTTATCGACGACCACGGGGATCTCGTCAATCGCCACCCCTACGGGCTTGCCGGTATTCCGGCTCTCGAGGCGGCCGAGCTCGTCGGCCCGGGCGTCGATCGCGTCGGCCAGCTTCAGCATCATGAGGCTGCGATCCTGGGGCGTCGTGTGCTGCCAGGTCTCAAACGCCTTGGCCGCGGCGTTGGCTGCCCGATCCACGTCCTCGGCGCCGGAAGCAGCCACGTGGGCGATCACCTGGCCATTGGCGGGATTCTCGACCGCGAGCGTCTTGCCGCTTGCGCTGTCCACCCAGGCGCCGTTGATGAACTGCTGGTGAGTCTGGACCTGATCCATGACGTCGGTCATCGAGGTTCCTCCGGAAGCTATCGCGCGCATTAGTCGCACGCCTGTCGGATCGATCGAAGCAACGACATTGTGCGCCGGCGCCGTCCTCCTTTCCAGCCCGTGATCCGGTGGGCGGGCCACGCCGGCGGTGAGGCCGGCGCGGCTCTACCGAAGCAGGGCCACGATGAGGACGGCGCTGCCCCCTACTCCCACCGCGAGGTCCGTCCAGCCCCAATGGATCGGCCGGAAGTTGGTCCGCGGACCCGTCCCGAAGGCTCGGGCGTCCATGGCCAGGGCGAGCTGGTCGGCATGCCGAATCGAGCGCACCAGCAACCCGACCAGCAGGCGGGGATGCCAGCTCCGCGCGAGACCGCGAACGCGGCGCGCCTGGCGCAGGGTCGCCAGGTCCTCCCCGAGCCGGGGCACGGCCTGGTACGCCGCCAGGGCTCCGTATGCGAAGCGGGCCGACACGCGGGCCTGCTGAACGAGCGCGTCGACGAGGCGTGTTGGATCTGTGGTCTGGGTAAACACCACACCCGTGGTCACGATCGCAATGACCCGGGCACCGAGCGCGGCCGCGGCCGCCACGGCCTCGCTCGTGATCCTCAGCGGCCCGATGCGCACGAGCTCGGTCGCGCTGGGATCAGTATTCGCCGCCGAAAAGATCAGGTTCGCCACGACGATCGAGGCGGCGGCGGCGGCAAGCGGACCGAGGCCGCGTGCCAGCTGCCGGACGCCAAGGCGGCCGATCGTGACTCCCGCCACGAGGGCGACCAGGGCAAGGGCGAGCGGCGGCCCTGGCTCGAGTGTGAACGCCAAACCGATCAGCCAGGCGAGCGCCACACCCAACTTCACCAGCGGGCTCGTCCGCCCGAGAACACTCCGTGCCTGGGCATCGGTCACCTCGATCGAGCTCAGCATCAGTTCTGCCCCAGGCCAAGGCGCGGCGACATCGTCCCATCGCCAACGGCGTCGTCGGCCACGATCCAGCCGTCCGCCATCTCGATGCGCCGATTCGCCACTCGCTCGGCGAAGGCCGGGTCATGGGTAGCGGCGATGACCGCGGTTCCATCGTCGACGAGATCATCAACGATGGCCGCCATCGCCTCCCATCCGCGGCGGTCCTGTCCGAACGTTGGCTCATCGAGCACGAGGACTGCCGGCCGCCTTGCCATAGCCGCGACGACAGACAGGCGCCGTTGCTCGCCGCCCGAGAGGTGATACGGGCTCCGATCTCCAAACCGGGACACGGGCAGGCCGAGCTGCTCCAGAAGCGCAGCCGCCCGCTGTGCGTCGGAGGGGGCCAGGCCAGCCGCGACCTCTTCGGCGACCGTGTCGGCGATGAAACCAAGCTCCGGATCCTGGAATACGTACCCACACAGATCGGCGAGAGCGGCCGGTCGAAGGCGGGACGGGTCGTGTCCATCGAGCCGGACGGACCCTGCGCTCGGCCGGAGCAGTCCGGCCACGAGACGCAACAGGGTGGATTTCCCGCTCCCGTTCGGCCCGACGAGCGCAACCCGCTCGCCGGCGGCGATCGAGAAGTCCGCGTCACGCACGACCGGTGCTCCCCTCTCGTAGCCGAAACGAGCGCGACGGAGCGCGACGATCTCGCGCCCGGGGACGGTGGTGTGCCGCCGGCCCGCCAGTGGGGCCGCGTCCGATGGCTCTGCCGTGTCGGCGGCGGGCAGCCAGATCCCCTCGCGGGCCAGGCGCGGACGGGAACGAGCCAGGACCGCCGCGGGTGCGCCGGCGTCGATCGGCCTCCCAGCCGCGTCGAGGGCGAGGACAAGATCGGCCAGCGGCCAGGCGAACTCGGCCCGATGCTCTATGAGCACGATCGTCGTGGTTCGCTGGTCCCGGAGAGCTGTGAGACGCTCGAAGAGCCGGGCAGCGCCGATCGGATCCAGGTTGGCCGTGGGTTCATCGAGAACGAGCACGCCCGGCCCTGGTGCGAGGACGCCCGCGAGCGCCAGGCGCTGCTGCTCCCCGCCCGAAAGGCGGGTCCCGCGTCGCCGCTCGAACCCGCCGAGGCCGACGTCGATCAGCGCATCGGGGACGCGGCGCCGCATGGCATCCAGCGGCCACGCCCGGTTCTCGAGGCCGAAGGCCACGTCATCCTCGGCACGGTCCATGACCAGCTGGCTGCCGGGATCCTGGAACACGATTCCCACCCTCGCGGCGGCCTCGCCGGGTCCGGCGGCAGTGACATCGAGTTCGCCGATGCGCAGCGCGCCGGACACCGTGCCGGGGATGTCGCGCGCGATCAGGCCGGCGAGTATCCGGGCGAGCGTGCTCTTGCCGGAGCCCGACGGCCCGACCAACAGCAGGAGGCCGCCGGGCTCGATCCGGAAGGTGACACCGGATACCGCCGGCCGATCGGCACCGTGGTACTGAAACGTGAGCTGCTCGGCGACGATCGCCGGCGGACTCGCACGCCCGTTTGGCACGCTCAGGACGGAAACCCTTCGAGCACACCCGCCCGCCGGAGCGAGCGAGCAAGGGCCCGCGAGCCGAGCGCCACGATCACGATTGCCGAGATCGCCATGGCGATCCCGCGGGCGATCTGGAGATCGAGTGCTACCGCCGGGTAGTAGAGGACCCAATCGTGGACCCAGGCGGCAGCCGCGCTTGCGACCGCTGCCGTGATCAGCACGGCGAGCGACCAGTTTCGATAGAGCACGAAAGCGAACACGACTTCCGCTGCCGCGCCCTGCACAAAGCCGGACAGCAATGCGTCCACGCCCCAGGCGCTGCCGAGGAGGGCCGAGACTCCGGCCGCAACGAGCTCCGCGAATATGGCCGCGCCCGGCTTGCGGATCACCAGGGGCGCCAGGACGGCGGGCACGAGCCAGACCGCGTACAGGAGGTCGCGCGCCACCGGAAAGGCCGCGTTCAGGGGCTCGAAGACGTGCCAGGCGAGTCCCCACGCCCAGAACACGACCCCAAAGGCCACGCCGATGATCGCCGCGACGAGGATGTCTCGCGTTCGCCAGCGGGTCTCCGCCGCGAATCCTGATCGTCGGCCTGCGGGCTCGTTGGTCGTGGTCATCGCTGAATGCCTCCGAAACGCGGGGTGCCGCCCCGGAGGAGGACGGCATCATCGAGTTCGAACGGGCCTGCTTCCTTCGCCGGTATGAGCCGGATCAGGTTCGGCGGGTCTGTGGCTGGGCCACACTCTCAGCGCTGCTGCGCTCCCCGGAGGCGATCTTCAGTTGTGAAGCGAGTCTACACCGCGGCCGATTCGGGACGTACCGGCGTTGTTCCGGGCTCGGCAAGCTGCCCGTCGATCCAGGTTATGACATCGGCGAGCACCCCCGGCCCCTCGGGCTCGTTGTGGAGCTCGTGGCGCACGCCCGGGTAGGTACGGCGAGTCACGCCGGCGATCGCGGCGAGCGACTCCGTGACCCGGGCCGGCACGAGCGAATCGGCCAGGCCGTGGATCACGAGCGTCGGGATCGCCAGTGTCCGCGCCCCGGCTCGAACCCGTGCCTGTTCCTCGAAGAACCGGGCGCCGAACCGTGTCGTCGAGGATCGGAGCATCAGCGGATCGACCCGCGTGGCCTCCTGTTGGGCGGGGTCCCGCGAGAGCGTCGCATCGGGGATGCCGTTGGCGATCCGGAGACGCGGGGCAATCCGTCCGAGGAACGGAGCCAGCAGGCGCTTCCAGGCCGGCGCGTTGTCGTCGATCCCCGGTGCGGACAGCACCAGCAGGTCGGGTCGCGGCCGTTCCGAGATCGCGTAGCCAAGGGCGATCAATCCGCCCATCGAGTGGCCGTACAGGACCGCGGGCCTGCCGGGGACGGCCGCCCGGGCCGCGGCGAGCCTGTCCTCCGCGTCGTCGAGATATTGGTCCCACCGATCGACATAGGCACGCGCGCCACCGGATGCGCCGAAGCCACGATGATCCCAGGCGAACGCCTCGAGACCGGCGGACGCCAACTGGGCGCCGACGTGTTCCCAGCGGCCGGAGTGCTCGCCCAACCCGTGGACGAGAAGGACGGCCGCACGCGGCGCGGCCGCCTCCCAGTGGCGGGTCAGGAGGCGGATCCCGTCACGAGTCGTCGCGGAGTCGGTCGTCGAGGACATAGGGCGAGGGTACTCCACAGCCCTCCCGGCGTCAGGGTCCGTTCATGGAGCCGGAAACTCCCGGTTGTGCCGCCCACGACACAACTGCGACGTGGCGGCGGGTCGACGCGACTGGACGGCCACCTGAAGACCGGTGAATCGCCCAGACGCCGCCGTGAATCGTCGATGTTGTGTCGGCCACGACACGAGCGTGACGAGCCAGGAGGCCTTCGTGGCCTTGCGACGGTCAAGACGTCGAGGTTGTGCCCAGAGCGACACAACGCGCGGGACGGCGGCGTCGGGCGGGACCGGCGGCGTCGGGCGGGACCGGCTTCACGCGGCCGATCGGGGCCATCCCCTTGCCCGTCGTCCGGCGCCGTGCAACGATCCGGCGGATGAAGGCCGCCGCGGACGACTGGATCGAGGTCGGAGACCGCGTATTCGCGCGGCGGTACGCGTTCCTCGACCAGCAGATCGGGCTGGTTCTCGGGGATGGCGAAGCCCTCGTCGTCGACACGCGAAGCTCGCCGCAGCATGCGCGAGACCTGCTGGCGGACATCGCACGTGTCACGCCCTTGCCCGTGACGACCGTGGTCAGCACTCATTGGCATTGGGACCACGTGTTTGGCAACCACGAGTTCCGACCGGCCACGATCTGGGGCCATACCCGATGCCGGGAGACGATGCTGGCGAATGGCGAGACCGAACGAAACTGGGTGATGGACGAGGTACCGGACATCGCCGACGACGTTCGAGACATGGTCATCGATCCGCCCGATCGCACGTTCGCGGACGCCATCTCGATCGAGGTCGGCGGACGATCCGCAGACCTGCGATACCTCGGGCGCGGTCATACCGATGCGGACATCGTCGTGCTGATCCCGGATGCCAGCGTCCTGTTCGCAGGTGACCTGCTCGAGAACGATGCAGTGCCATCGTTCGGCGACGGGTACCCCATGGATTGGCCGGACACGGCCTCGCAGCTGCTGGTGCTGGTTAGCGGTCCTGTCGTTCCGGGCCACGGCTCCATCGGCGATCGGGCCTTCGTGGAGCGCCAGCTCACCGAGTTCCGAGCCGTTGCGGATGTCGCCCGGCGCGTCCATGCGGGCGATCTCGATCTCGTCGCGGCCCGGGCCGCCATGCCATATCCTGGCCCCGCAGGCGCGGCACCACTGGAACGGGCACTCGCCCAGTTGCGAGGCGAGCTCGACTGATCCCAATCTGCGGTTGGTCGAGATTCCCGTCGTGTATCAGGCGCCGATCCGGACCACCCAGCGACCACGAGCATTACCGGCTCGAATGGAATCGAGCGCCGGCTCCAGCGTGTCCAGCGTGATCTCGGTGACCCGCCCGCCGAGCCCGCGCGGCCGAAGGTCGGAGGCGAGGCGCTCCCAGATCCGGCGGCGCTTCGCGATCGGCAGGTAGGCGGAATCGATCCCGAGGAGGGCAGCTCCCCGCAGGATGAACGGGAAGACCGTCGTCACCAGCTCGGGTCCGGAGGCGTTGCCACAGGCGGCGACCGCACCCCCGCGGCGGAGCGTGCGCAGGAGGTATGGCAGCGCAGACGCACCAAGCGAATCGACAGCCGCCGCCCAGCGCTCCTTCTCGAGAGGTCTGCCCTCGGCCGCCACGTCCTCCCGCGAAAGGAAGCCAGTGGCACCAAGAACCTCGAGCCAGCCACGCTCATCAGGCTTCCCGGTCACCGCCCAGACCTCGTATCCGAGCTCGGACAGGATCGCGATCGCAGTGCTGCCGACGCCGCCGGTTGCGCCGGTAACGAGCACCGGCCCGTTGGCCGGCTCGAGCCCGCGGGCCTCCAGTTCCACGATGGCCAGGGCGGCGGTGAAACCGGCCGTCCCGATGGCCATTGCGTCGCGTGCGGCAAGTCCGCGGGGTAGCGGAACGACCCAGTCGGCCGGGATCCGCGCGTATTCGGCAAAACCACCGTGGTGGCTCACCCCAAGGTCGTAGCCGTGGGCAATGACTTCCCTCCCGGGCACGATCGTGGGATCGGCGGAGCGGGCCACCCTCCCGGCCAGGTCGATACCGGGGACCAACGGGTAGGCCCGGGCGACCTTGCCATCGGCCGTCACGGCCAGCCCGTCCTTGTAATTCACCGACGACCAGGCGACCTCGATGTCCACATCGCCGGGGGGTAGATCGGCCGGGCCGAGCGTCCGCAGGCCACGCTCAAACCGGTCGTCTCGACGGTCGACAACATAGGCGCGGAAGGTCTCGGGAACTCCCGGCATGGACTCCTCGGCGGGATGCAATCGGTGGGTGGATTGGGGCTGTGCGCTATCATGCCCCCCGCGCCGCGACGGCGCGATCGCTGGCGAGTGGCCAAACGGTAAGGCACCTGATTCTGGATCAGGGGATTGAAGGTTCGAATCCTTCCTCGCCAGCCAAACTCCCGAACGTGAAACCGTTTCCCGCGCGCACATTCGGCAGGGATAACTGGTCGTCCCACTCCACGGCGATACGGAGAGCCTATCCCTCCTACGACTCGTACGATCACGCCGATGCGACATGCTTGAGATCTCGGCGGTCACCGCGCGCCGCTATGTCATGGGACGGCAGGGCCTGTGGCCTGGACGCCGCTGGCAGGGCCTCGAGGGCGCCGCGTCGGCGATGCGGGCGATGGAGCACCTCCAGCTCGATCCACTCGTCGTGGTCGCCCGGGCCCACGACCTTATGCTCGCCAGCCGGGTCGTCGACTACGCGATCGACGACTGGGCTCGACTGACCTACGAGCAGCGGCGGTTCTTCGAGTGGGGCGGATGGCTGGCCGTCCGGCCGATAGACGAGTTGCCGTACTGGCGGGTGCTGATGCGCCGCGAACGCGGTCAGGGCCAGATGGCCAAGATCGCGCGCGAGCATCCGGACGCGGTCGAGGAGATGCGCATGATCCTCCGGTCGGGGCGCGAGGTGTCCAACCGCGACTTCGAGATGCGGGACCGGACGCGGGTCGACAGCTACCGAGGCCGGAAGGACAGCGCTCTGGCCCTTCACTACCTGTGGCGCACCGGCGAGGCGATGGTGAGCCGCCGCGACCGGTTCGAGCGGGTGTACGCGGCGACGGAGACGGTCGCGCCACCCGAAGCGCTGCGGGAAGTCCGCGAGGACGAGGCCGACGACCTACTGTTGCGCAAGCAGGTCGCGGCGGACGGGCTGGCCCGGCTGACCGGCGTCAATTGGTTCCTGAGGCGCGATGTCTCCAAGGCCGAGCTGACGGCCCGGCAGCAGCACTGGATCGCGTCAGGCTTCGCGATCGAGGTCCGCGTCGAGGGCTGGAGGACGACCCGATTGGCGCTCGCCGCCGATGTCCCGCTCATCGGCGAGCTCGAGGCCGGACGCGTGCCCGGCGCCTGGGCGCCGATCGACACCACGACCGATGAGGAGGCCACCTTCCTGTCACCGCTCGACCCGGTCTCGGCGCGCGGTCGTGCCAAACCGCTGTTCGGATTCGACTACTCGTGGGAGGTGTACACCCCGGCCGCGAAGCGCCGGTTCGGCTACTACGTGCTCCCGATCCTTTGGGGCGACCGATTGGTCGGGCGGTTCGATCCCAAGCTGGACCGAACGACCGGCACGCTCTGGGTCCTGGGCTTGTGGCTCGAGGATCCAGCCCTGGCCAGCGATGCGGCATTCGCCGAGGCACTCGCGCGCGGCATGCAGCGATTCGTCTGCGTGCTGGGGGGCCGACACGTCGATGTCACCGCCGTGCCACAGCTCGCCCTGCGGAAGCGTCTTCGCGGCATCAAAGCCCCGCGCTAGGGCCTGCCGGGGCCCGAAGGACAGGAATCGACCATGCGAATTCGGGCGCGCGCTTTTATCGAGTGGGTGCCGATGCCGAGATTGCGGACCGGCGCATAATCGGAACCTGGTCGCGAACGGCGACCCAGGAGCGGTGCACGTCCACGCATGATTGGAACACTCGAGGCTGGCAGGGACGCCGTCAGGCGGCACGCCTGGGTGGAGGCGACCGAGGCCCTGGCAGCGATCGATCGCGACGGAGGGTTGTCGCCCCAGGACCTCGAGCTGCTCGGGACCGCATCCTGGTGGACCGGGCACCCGGACGAGGCGACCGAGGCGCTTGAGCGAGCGTTTGCCGCCTACTCGGCTGCGGGCCGCCCAATTGACGCAGCGCGGGTGGCACTCACGCTGGCGTACGAGGCGTTCCGCGGGCTGGCGGCCCCGGTGGGCGGCGGGTGGCTGGCCCAAGCCGAGCGGCTGCTCGCGGACGAGCCCGAATCCCCCATCCATGCGCGGCTCGGCGTCTTCCACGCGTTCTTCGCGCTCACGCAAACGCGGCTCGATGAGGGCATGGAGCTGGCGGACCGGGCCATCGAGATGGCACATCGTCAGGGCAACGATGACGCTCTGTACATGGCGATGAGCTTCAAGGGGTTGGGCCAGATCATGGTGGGGAAGATGGAGACCGGGCTCGCGCTCATCGACGAGGCCGCGGCGGCCGCGTCATCCGGCCGGCTCGAGCTGCGCGTCGCGAGCGACATCTACTGCAACACCATCGCGGCCTGCCGCAACGTCGGCGATCTGGGTCGGGCGTCCCAGTGGGCCGCGGAGGGCGAACGCTGGATGCGCCGCCAATCGGTCGGGGGGTATCCGGGCGTCTGCCGGATCCATCGCGCCGAGATCAAGATGTACCACGGCCAATGGTCCGAAGCAGAACAGGAGGCGCGCCTGGCGGGCGAGGAGCTGGAGCGCTATCGGCTGCTTGACGGCGTCGGGTACGCCCACTACCAGGTCGGCGTGGTCCGGCTGCGGATGGGCGACCTGGACGGCGCCGCCGAGGCATTCGACCGTGCCTACGAATACGGGCACGATGCGCAGCCCGGTCTCGCCCTGCTGCAGCTCGCGCGCGGTGAGGGGTCCGATGCACGTCGTTCCATCGATCGAGCGCTCGTTGCAGCGGCCGGCGCGGCGGGTGTCGCCGACCGGGCAACCCGCGGCTACCTCCTCCCGGCCCTGGTCGACATCGCCATCGCGGCCGGCGACCTGGAGGCGGCCCGCCAGGCGGTCGAAGAGCTCGAGGCGATCGCCGTGGACTACAAGCAGCCGCTCTTCGCGGCGGGGGCGCTCACCGGTCGCGGCGAGCTGCTCCTCGGGCAGAACAAGGCGTCGGAAGCGTCACCGGTCCTTGGCCAGTCGTGGCGCCTGTGGCAGACCACGGAGCTCCCGTACGAGAGTGCCCGGGCGCGCACGCGCTATGCCGAGGCGCTCATGGCCGAAGGGGACGAGGTGAACGCGCGACGCGACCTACGGGCCGCCCGATCGGCGTTCGAGCGGCTCGGCGCGACGCTCGATCTGCAGCGGGTCGATGCGCTGCTCGGCGAGGGAGCGGCTACGCCCGCCGGGGAAGCCGAACGGGCGACGAAGATCTTCATGTTCACCGACATCGTGTCCTCTACCGACCTCGTCGGCGTGATCGGTGACGATGCGTGGAGCGAAGTTCTCCGCTGGCACGACCGGGAGCTGCGCTCTGCGCTCGCACAACACAGTGGCGAGGAGGTGAGTCACACGGGCGACGGCTTGTTCGCGGCCTTCGAACGGGCCGGCGACGGCATCGAGTGCGCCGTCGACATGCAGCGCCGGCTGAGACGCCATCGCCGGGAGCACGGCTTCGCCCCGTCGGTGCGCATCGGACTGCACGCGACGGAGGCCACGCGGCAAGGCCGAAATTTCACCGGACGGGGCGTGCACGTGGCCGCGCGCATCGGTGCGGCCGCGGCCAAGGATGAGATCCTCGTGTCGAGCGTCGTGTTGAGCGGAGCCGGCCTGATCCGGTTCAGCGTGTCCGAACCGCGCATCATGAAGCTGAAGGGTGTCCGCGAGCTTGTCGAGGTACACACGGTCGACTGGCGATAGGGCGCTGATCCTCTGGGCCCTCAGGCCAGCCGACTTGCGGTCGGCCACTGCGACCGAAGGAGCACGTGGACTGCCACGGCGACGGGCATCATCAGGAGACCGTTCACGACGGCCAGGACGTCGTTGATCCAGCCGAAGGCCAGCGCTTCCTATGTCGAACCGGCAGCGAACAAGGCGTACAGCAAGACAAGGCAGACGAAACCGATCGCCGAGATCAACCAGCTCGCGAGCGCGGCCCAACCACCCAGTCGAAGGGTGCCGTGTGACTCGTTCCCGGTCGTCATGACGCGCCGACCGTCAGCGTCCCCTCCATGGTCGCACGGTGTCCGGGGATGGAGCACCAGTACGCATAGGTACCGGCCGTCGTCAGATCCAGCACCACGGCCGTCGTCGAGTTGCCCGGCACCGGGTACAGGAGATGCCGGCCGCCGGGGTCGACGTCGAAGGTATGGGGCCCTGCGTCGGTGTTGACCACGTAGATCGTGCCCGCGCCAATACTCAGCTGGAGCGTCTTCTGGGTGAAGGTCGACCCGGTCGCATCGAGCTCGGCGGGGGCCTGGGTCGGTGCCTTCGTTACGCCGTTGGCAACCCCGAGGCCACCTGAACCTTCGAGCGCACCGAAGCCGCTCACCGAGACGTAGGTGGTGCCGATGAGGGCGCCGACGACCAGGATCGCCAGCGCTTCACCGATCGGGCTACGCCCGGGGGCTACGACCGGTCGGCCGCGCCGCAGCTCCATGAAGGCAGCGAACCCGGAGATCGAGCCGGCAATGCCGACCACGATCGCGATGATGTCGGTCCAGGCGTTGCTGCTGCCGATCGGGTGGACGAGCCCCTCGATCGCGAACGGCAGGTTCAGCCCAACGAATGCCAGCAGGAAGATGGCGCCGATCAGGAACACCCGGGGCCGCGGGCGGGCGGGCGCGAGGACGCCCACCCCAATGAGGAGTACCAGGAAGATCATGAGCGGCGGTATGAACCCGATGCTGCTCATGACGAGGATTGTGATCAGTGCCTCGATGAACGCCGCGATCGGCATGACCCACTGTGCACGCAGAACTCCGCCCGTTCGAAGTTCGCGGCCGCCCTGTGGCAACGCCGGACCGGGCGCGAGGCCGACAGCGCCGGAAGCCATCCCGCGCCGCGGGTCCATCCGGGCGCAGTGAGAGCCGCCGCCGAATTCGATCTCGGCCTGGGATTGGCGACGCCGAAGGGCTACGAGTCCGTCGATCAGCCTCCGGATCTGGTCGTCTCCGGGTGCGACCGGGCGCACGAGTCGAGCTTGCCGTTCTCGGCGCCTAACCTCCACTGGACAGTCCCGGATCCCGCGAATGCTGGCACGGGATCGGCCTTCCGCGCTGCGTTCGCGGACAACGTGGTCGTCTGCGGCACACCCACCGCCCGTACGAAAAACCGTTGCCGACACCTGGTTTATCAATGACGGCTCTTCCGGCAAACCCAAGGATGGCCGACCCGCGGGCCTGCTGGGCACTTGTCGATACGGCAGAACGATCGGTCGCATTTCGCCGGGTCGCGTACGACGTCGCGCGGACGGCCAAGGCGATCCTCGCTAGCGATCTACCGCACGAATTCGCCTCCCAAGTCCGCGAGGCGCGCGGCTACCGCCCACCGATCCCCGCGTGCCACTCCGTCTGATCCCGCACGACGCGACCTTCTATCCGCTGTTTAAGTGACTGGTTGCGATGGTGGCCGAGGCGGTTCGTTCGGACTTGCCCGCGCGAATGATCGCCGAGATCATCCCGGCCTCCCCCTCGTTGGGTCGGCGTACTCGACCGCTTTGGCCGGCGGCCCAGGCCATGCCGTGCTCCTCACCGCAGAGGAGGACGGTCGGCGAGCAGAACGAACCGCGCAAGTCGGAGCCGCCATCGACCAGCCATCGGCCAGCCATCGGCGTTCGGGACCGTTCCGCTCGGGATTCCCGGCTCGGAAGGCGAGGCTGATCGGGGCGTGACATTGGCCGCAGGTCGTCTCGACCTGCGCATCGCCGCCGAGGGCCACCGCGATGCCGAGAGAGTCGTAGGCGCACCAGGTCTGGAACGGCCCGACGCCGAGCGTCATCAGCGATGGACCGACTCGCTCACGCAGGAACGAGGCGGCCAAGAACAGGATCAGCAGCGGCTCGAGGGCCGACAAAGTTGCCACGTCGCTCGGCGCGAACGACGCCCGCCTCGCGAAGCACGCGCAGATGATGCGACACGGTCGACTGGGACACCTTCGGGTGGACGTCGAAGTCGCACCCGCACACGTCCTCGCCCAGCGACAGCTGCCGGGCGATTTCGAGCCGGACCGGGTCCCCAAGCGCTGCCAGGAGCCGGACGCTCGGGTCAGGACTCCGACCGGTCGGGGGCACTATCGGGTTGCCCGATCACTGCCGAGTCCTCGGCGCCTGTTCACCCGTCGGTGGCGGGATCGCTGTCAATGACCTCGCGCGCCCACCTGTACGCGGCTGCCGTCGCTGGGAATCCGGTTGTGGGAACCGCGATGAGGATCGCGTGGAGCAGCTCCTCCGGACTCAAACCCTCCGCCAGGCCTCGGCGGACGTGCGACCGGACGCCGCCCTCGGACGATAGGCCGACCGCCATGCCGAGCTTGACCAGCCGCTGCTCCCGCTCGGTCAGGGGACCTGCCCGGCGGCAGGCATCACCGAGGGCGTCATACGCCTTCGCAAGCTCAGGGTTATCCGCGCGCAGGTCGCGATACACCCGAGGCAGGTAGTCGCGCTGCTGATCGCTCAATGTCTTCCTCCGTCGACGATGTCACCACGGACAGCGTAGCCGTCACGCCGGGACGAGTTTGACCATCGTATCGTAGAAGACCGCACTGCCGCCGACCGGGTCGACCAGCGTCGTGTTGCCGAGGTACGGGTCGACCCGCATCGCGGCGTTGGCATGGATCCCGCGGATCCGCCGCTTGTCGCCGCGAACCACTTCGTCATCGACCGTGAAATCCACCCCGCCGTACGACCAGTGACCGAACCCCAGGCTGAACGCGATCACGCCGGGGCGGATGCCCTCGGTCGTACGGATGGTTCCATCCATCGGCACCTGCCGGCCGTTCGCGAGGTCCCACACCCCCTCGGGATTGCTCGCCGAGGTGATCCGCGCGACGTCGCCGTCCGCGAACCCACGGGCCGCGGCGTCCGCGGCATTCACGAGGATGAAGTTCTCGGGCCGGAGGGCGAGCAACCAATAGTTCGAGGACGTCCGGCTCTTGGTCTGCATGATCTCCCGGTAGGTGATCATCCGCAGGTCGTAACCGTTGGCCTCGTCGTCCAGTGGCTCACCCAGGACGGACAGCGGCGCCGGGAAGTACTTCGCGAATCCGGTCAGGTGCTTGCCGGTCATCG
>JBKKBB010000029.1:0-4474 GCA_046714395.1 Candidatus Limnocylindrales bacterium
CCCAGTGTGCGCCCCTCGGCGATGTCGCGAAGCAGGCGCCGCATGATCTTGCCGGATCGCGTCTTCGGCAGATCGGGCACGAACATCAGGTGTTTGGGTCGCGCGATCGGTCCAATCACGTAGGCCACGTGCTCGCGCAGCTGGACAGCGAGGGCGTCCGTCGCCTCCTGGCCGGTCTTGAGAATCACGAACGCGAAGATCGCCTGCCCGCTGATCTCATCCTTGGTGCCGACCACCGCCGCCTCCGCGACCGACTGGTGGTCCACCAGCGCCGATTCGACCTCGGTCGTGCTCAGGCGATGCCCGGCCACGTTCATGACGTCGTCGACGCGGCCGAGGAGCCAGAAGTAGCCATCCTCATCGCGTTTGGCGCCGTCGCCGGTGAAGTACCGGCCCGGGAAACGGCTCCAGTACGTTTCCCGGTAGCGCGCCGGGTCCCCGTAGATCCCACGCAGCATGGCCGGCCAGGGACGGTCGAGGACCAGGTAGCCGCCCCCGCCAAGGGGAACTGACGCGCCATTCCCATCCACGATGTCGGCCTCGATTCCGGGGAACGGGAAGGTCGCCGAGCCCGGCTTCGTCGTCGTCACGCCGGGCAGGGGCGTGATCAGGATCATCCCCGTCTCGGTCTGCCACCAGGTATCGACGATCGGCGTCCGCCGACCACCAACGTGCTCGTGGTACCACAGCCAGGCTTCCGGATTGATCGGCTCGCCGACCGAACCGAGGACGCGGAGCGTGGACAGGTCGTGGGCGGCTGGATGCTGCGGGCCCTGCTTCATGAACGCCCGCACCGCCGTCGGTGCCATGTACAGGATGGAGACCTTGTAGGTCTCGACGATCTCCCACCAGCGGTCCCACGTCGGCGTGTCGGGGGCGCCCTCGTAGAGCACGCCCGTGGCCGCGTTGGCCAGGGGTCCGTAGACGATGTAGCTGTGCCCGGTCACCCAGCCGATGTCGGCGGCACACCAGTACACGTCATCGGGCTTGAGGTCGAAGATCATCTCGTGCGTGAAACTGGTTCCCAGCAGGTAGCCGGCAGTCGTGTGGAGGATGCCCTTGGGTTTTGCCGTCGTCCCGGAGGTGTAGAGCAGATAGAGCATGTGCTCCGAGTCCACCGGGACCGGCGGGCACTCGGCGGACTGGCGATCGACCAGGTCGTGCCACCAGTGGTCGCGGCCGTCGACCATGTGGACGCCATGCCCCGTCCGGTTGACCACGATGGTCGCCTCGATTGTGGGGGTCGAGGCGAGCGCCTCGTCGGCATGATGCTTGAGCCCGACTTCCTTGCCCCGCCGATACCCACCGTCCGCGGTGAGCAGAACCTTGGCCCCACAATCGTTGATCCGCCCGGACAACGATTCCGCGGAGAAACCGCCGAAGACCACCGTGTGCGGTGCCCCGATCCGGGCGCACGCGAGCATCGCGATCGGAAGCTCCGGGATCATCGGCATGTAGATGGCGACCCGATCGCCCTTCTCGACGCCGAGCTCGAGCAGCGCGTTCGCCGTCTTGCCGACCTCCCGCAGGAGGTCCGCATAGGTCAGGGTCCGGGTTTCCCCGGGCTCGCCGATCCAGTGATAGGCGACCTTGTCGCCGAGCCCGGCCTCGACGTGCCGATCCAGGCAGTTGTAGGCGACGTTGAGCTCGCCTCCGACGAACCACTTCGCGAATGGCAGGTCCCACTCGAGGGTCGTGTCGAACGGCTTCGTCCAGCTGATCCGCTCGCGGGCGAGCCGAGCCCAGAACGCGACGTAGTCCTGCTCGGCCTCTGCGTACAGGGCCGCGGTCGCGTTCGCCTGGGCCGTGAACGCAGCGTCGGGCGGAAACGTGCGCCGCTCCGCCATCAGGTTCTCGATCGCTGGCTGTTCACCCCTCGGGGATTCGATACTCACGAAAGCGACTCCGGGCTGCGCCGTTGCTGGAGGCGAATCACCCCGCACCGACCGTGCAGATGGTTCCGCCCATGCTACCGCGCCGAACGGGCGCGGTGACGACCTACTCGTCCGGAATGAGCTCGTCGTCGGTCGGGCCGAGCGACGCCGCCACAGAAGCCCCAAGGCCGGGTTGGTCATGGGCGAGGATGACGCGCTGCGGACGTGGGATCTCGATGTCATGCGCCTTGAAGGCGACCAGCAGGCGCTTTCGGAGCTCGCCCGGTGCCGCCCAGCGTTCCGGGGCACGGACGGTGCCCAGGATCTTGAGGGTCACACCGTATTCGCCGAGGGCCTCGACGCGCTCCACACGCGGCGCCTCGAGGACGCGCCGCTTCCAGACCGGATCCGAGGCCATCTCGCGGCCAACCGTGTCGACGACCTCCATGGCCCGGTCGATGTCCGTGCCGTAAGCCACCAGGACGTCCAGATTCACGCGCGCCCAGACGCGGGTCAGGTTGCTGGCGACCAGGATCTCGCCGTTCGGAACCGTGTGGACCACACCGTCCACATCGCGCAACGTCGTCCGGCGCAGGCTGAAGTCCTCAACGGTCCCGGTGACCCCGGCCACCTCGATGATGTCCCCACGGCTGAACTGGTTTTCGATCAGGATGAGCGACCCGTTCAGGTAGTCCCGGACCAGGTGCTGGGCGCCGAACCCCACCGCGACACCGACGATCCCGAGGCCCGCCACTGCGGGTCCGATTTCGAGGCCGATGGTCTGCAGGATCATCAGCACCGCGATCATCAGGACGAAGAACCGGGCGACCCGGCTGCCCAGGTCGTCGAGCGTGTCCATCCGCTTCTTGAGTTCCACGGCCGAGAGCTCCTGAGCGGTCCCTTCGGTCGCTTCGCGGTCCAGCAGGGCCTTCACGATGCCTCGAACGAACAACCGGGACGCACGGACCAGGATCAGCGCAGCCACGATGATGAACAGGATCGGGAGCACGTCGGCGCGAACGACCGGGAGGATGGCGTCCCAGGGCGGTTTCGCGAAGTCCGGCATCCTCGGAGCGTAGCCGATGCCGGGCTGACTCGGGTTCGATCCAGACGATTCGGAGTGCACTCCGGCAGAACCGCGAGGCGAGCCGGATCAGGCGGCAGCGCCGCCCAGACGGACGGTGATCGCGGACGCGGTTTCGCGCGCCTGGACCGCGAGCTCGGGCAGGCGTCGCGGCGACAGGCGGAAGGCCGGGCCCCAGACTTCAACGGCCGCGATGACCTGACCACGGGCGTCGCAGACGGGGGCGGCCACCGCGTTCAGACCGTGCTCCAGTTCACTGGCGGCCGTCGCGTAGCCGCGCCGACGTGCGCGGGCCAGCTCTGCCAGCAGGGGCTCGAGCTCCGTGACTGTCCGCTCCGTGTAACGCGTCAGGCCGAGCCGGACGATCCGCAGGACTTCGCGCTCCGCAAGTGAGGCGAGGAGGACCTTGCCGGACGCGTTCGCGTGGAGTGTGGAGGCTCGCCCCGTCCAGTCCCCCACGGCGATCAGGTTCGGACCGTCGACCTGAGCCACAAACCGGACGGTGTCGGCGTCGAGAACGCCGAGACCGGCCGTCTCGTGGGTCAGGCGGGCGAGACGCTCGAGCTCCGGCATCGCGATTGCTCGAAGATCGAGCGTGCGCTCGGCCTGCTCGGCCAGCCGGATAACCACGAGGCCCAGGCGATACTTGCCGGAATCCTCGTCCTGCTCGACGAGCCCACGGCGCTGGAGCGTGGCGAGCAGCCGGGACGCGGTGGACTTGTGCAGGCCGAGCCGTCGGGCCAGCTCGGTCACCCCCGCGTCGCCGTGGCTATCGCCCAGCGCGATCAGCAGCGCCGCGGCGCGATCGACGCTCCGGACCGCGTTCCCGTCCTGGGACCTCGTGGTCCGTCGGACGGGCGAGCTGTCGATCATCCGCCGGCCGGGTGCGCCATCGCACCCTCGGATGCCGGCTCGAGGTTTCCGCGAGCCCGGGCGTCGAGCGCGGCGCGAAGCGAATCCTCGAAGGCGGTCACGGCGAGGTCCACCGAGTCGTCCTTGGCATGCGCCTCGCAGATGAACCACGGCTCGCGGCTGTCCGGCTCGGGCATCGCTCCACGGGCCATCATGCCGACGGCGACGGCATCGTACAGGGCGTGGTCCGTGTCCGCCCAGTCGCGGTACTCGGTGGCCACCTTGTCCGTGAACATGATCCCGAACATCGACGGGTGGCCGGTGAAGTGGAACGGCAGGCCGGCCTCGTTGACCACCTCGCGCAGGCCGTCCTGGATCCGCCGGCCGGTCCGATGGACCGTTTCCAGCGCGTCCGTGTCGCGGATGATCTCGAGCGTCTTGACGGCCGCGGCCGCCGCCACGCGGTTGCCGGCGTAGGTGCCGCCGTGGGTGACCTTGTCGGGGAGCAAGCTCATGATCTCACGCCGACCCCCGAACGCCGCCGCCGGGTAGCCATTGCCCATCGCCTTCGCGTAGGACGCCAGGTCCGGCTTGATCCCGAAGTATTCCGCCGCGCCGCCCCTGGCGAACCGGAAGCCCGTCTTGACCTCATCGAAGATGAGCA
>JBKKBB010000030.1:0-2975 GCA_046714395.1 Candidatus Limnocylindrales bacterium
TTCGAGTAGGCCAGCTCGTCCACCGGCTGACGCACCGCATACGAGCCGACGGCGACAATCCGACCCCAGCGCCGCTCACGCATCCCCGGCAGGAGTCGGCTGGCGAGATCGATCGGCGTGATCGCCAGGAGCTGGAAGGCTTGCGTCCACCCGGCAGGATCGGTGACCACCGGATCGACGGGCGGCGGTCCTCCGGCATTGAGCACCAGGATATCGACACCGCCCATGGCCTCCGTCGCACCCGCGGCGATCTTCGCGGCTGCTGCGGGATCCTCGAAATCGGCCGGAAGCTCGGTGGCCTGGACTCCGTGGCGTGCCCGGAGGTCGGCGGCGAGCTCGGCCAGGACGGCGCTCCGCCGAGCGGTCAGGGTCAGCACGCAACCCGCTGCCGCCAACTCCTCCGCGATGGCCCGACCCAGGCCGCTCGACGCTCCGCCGACGAGCGCCCGTCGGCCCCGTATTCCAAGGTCCACGCACGAACCTCCAGTGCTCATCGCAACGTGCCGGGAGCCTATCGCACCGGCGAATGCCGCACGCGACTGGGACCTGCGGCCTATTCCAGTGTGGGCCGTTCGGGTCCACCCTTCTGGTCGTGGAGACGACATCAATCGCGCACACGCTGCCCGAGCTGTACCGCGCCGTCCTCGAACGCGTTGCGTCCCTTGAACACACCGGCCGACGCGACGAGGCCCGCCTGATTCGACGCGCGGCGACCGCAGCCTACGAACGGGCCTGGGACGATTCGGCCCAGCGACGACTTGAGGCGCTCCGCGTCCGCGCCGAGCGCGTGCTGGACGGAATCGAACGGCCGCGACCTTCGCCCGCGGCGCGAACCCTGCGCAGGTTGTCCCGCCCGGCCTGACGGTCAGGGTACGCTGTCGGCGTGACCTCAATCCCGGCGCTCATCGAGCGCATCGTCGGCGCGATGGCGAGCCTCGTCACACTCGGTGAGACGATCGAGGACGAATGGACCTACGTCCACGACCTCGAGACGGTCTGGGTCGCTCGATTGCGCGCCGTCGCCGCGGAGCAGGCGACCGTCGCGCCGGACCCGACGCTCGAGGCGGCGATCGACCGGCTGGTGGACGAAGTCTCCCGGATCGCCGATCCCCACCGGGCGATTGACTGGCTGTCCACCCTCCCGCAGGCAACGCTCGTGGCGCTCCGCGAGCCGGCCTGGTGAGGTTTCAGGACGCCGCAAAAGACGCCCGTGCCGTCGTCTATGCGGGCATCCAGGCCGATTCGCTCGTCGGGCGTGCGGCCGAGCTACTGACGGACGCGTCGCCTGCCCAACGCGTCCTGGCGCGGGCCGTGATGAACGGGGAGACCGTCGACCCAGAGGGTTGGCGGATCGCCTTTCCAGCGCTGTTCGGCGGCCCGGCCGCGGAGCCGGGCTCGGCGGATCGGGTCCGCTCGGAGGCCATCCTGAGTGCCTCGCTCGAGGTGGCCGCTCGCGGCGATCAAGTCCGCAGCCAGGTGCGCGGCGCGATCGTCGAAGCGCTGACGGAGCGCCTCCTTGTGCGCCGAGTAGCCGGCGAGGTCCTCCGGCGCGAGCGGCGGATCCTGTTCGACGGGGTCCCGGCGGAGATCCATCCGTATGACGTGACGGTGGAAACTCCCGCCGCGGCCGAGGCGTACGACTGCAAGTGGGGCGCGCGCGGGATCTCCGCGGATGTCCTCCACCAGCTGGACGACGCTCGCGCCCACGCGCTCGCCGAGGATGAACGCCTGTTGCCGGTGCTCGTCGTCTTCGACGCCCGACGATCGTGCGAGGTGCGACTTGCCCGTCAGACGGCTCCCCGGACCGGCACCCGCCTGGTGACGATCGAAACGCTGGATCGCCTGGCGGGCCGACGCGCCGAGGCCGTTGGGTGACCCGGACTCCGCGGATCCGCACGGGTCTTGCCCCCGTGCCGGATGTTGAGGTCGCCGCCGCGTCGGCACTGGCTCCGCGCCTGGATCCCGGCCTCGCCGGTCGTCAGGATCGGCCGGTCGCCGGGATCGACAACGGCTACCTCGCCGCGTATCGCATCCGGTTCGATGAGGCCGGTGCCGATGGCTCCATACGAACCGGTTCGCTGCTCCGCTATGCGCAGGACATCGCCTGGCGGCATTCGGAAGACCTCGGTTTCGATCGGACCTGGTACACGGAACAGGGACGCTGGTGGGTCGTCCGATCGGCTGACTTCCAGATCCTCCAGCCGATCTCGATGGGCAGCCTCCTGCGCGTTGCCACCGCGGTCATCGGTCATCGGCGGATCTGGGCCCGGCGCATAGGTGAATTTCGGCTGGCCGACGGCACGCTGGTGGCCGTGTCCCTGGTGGACTGGGTGCTCCTCGGTGAGAACGGGCGCATCCTCCGGATCCCGGGTGACTTCGGGGCCCTGTTTCCGAACCCCTCGCTCGACGATGAAATCCTGCGCGTCCCCCCGGCACCGGCACCGGATGACGCCGTTGCCCTCCATCTCGCTGTCCGGCCGCAGGACCTGGACCCGATGGGCCACGTGAACAACGCGGTCTACGTCGATTGGGTCGAGGAGGTCGTCGCGGCGGCAGGCGGCACCGCTGCCACGACCTCGGTACCGCGCCGAATCGCGATTGAGTACACGGCGTCGGCCGAGATCGGCGACCAGCTCACGGCAATGGCCTGGGCGGCCGACGATAAATGGTCGGTCCGCCTCACTCGCGTCGGCGACGGCCTCGAGATCGTCAGGGCGCGGCTGGAGCGATAACCCACGGCCCTTGCGAGGCACGTTCCAGTACCCCGTGCCCAGCGCCTCAGCCGGTCCTCAGGAGGCGGCTGAGGAACTCCTGCGTCCGAGGGTCCTTCGGACGGTCGATGACATCTTCCGGCGGACCGGCCTCGATGAACACGCCCTCCTCAAGGAAATAGACCTCATCGGCGGCCTCGCGGGCGAACGCCATCTCGTGGGTGACGACGATCATGGTCGTGCCTTCATGCGCCAGCTCGGACA
>JBKKBB010000031.1:0-4787 GCA_046714395.1 Candidatus Limnocylindrales bacterium
CATCGGCGTCCTCCTGGGTGGCGTCGAGTCGATCCGATGTGGCCGCCCACGGCGGGGCCAGCGATGGATCGCCCGACGGCACGTCGGCGCTGATCGACGCCCGGTTGAACGCCTCCGAATTCGGCCAGTGGACCTTCGACCCGAACCCAAGGGCCTCGCGCTGATAGCCGGACAGGGGGCTGCCCTCGCCGCTGCCCGAGAACACGGTCAGGATCGTCACGCTCTGCCCGAGTTCGCGGAGGCTCGCGATCAGGCCGCCGCAGGAAAGGGCGACGTCGTCCGGATGCGGGGCCACGAATACATGGGTCATGAGGCGCCGAGTATACCGAGCGCCCGGTCCCGGCCGTGGGGCGCGCCGGTCATGGGATTGCGTACCCGTCCGCGCCAAGGAGGGGCACGAATACCACCCCGGCCACCGATTCCGTGTGCCACTCCTCTGGCCCGCGCCGCTCGATCGCCAGGAGTTCCTGCGCTCCGCGTGGACCGACCGGCACAACCAGCCGAGCGCCAATTGCGAGCTGTCGAGGCAGCGCCGGCGGCACGATCGGCGCCGCCGCGGTGACGATGATCCCGTCCCACGGAGCCCCGGCCGCGTCGCCAGTGCTGCCGTCACCGATCAGCACCTCCACCCCCTCGAGGCCGAGGGCAGCCAACCGATCGCGGGCGGCCTCAGCGAGGACCGCGATGCGCTCGAAGCTGCGGACCGTCGCCCCCAGTTGAGCGAGGATCGCGGCCTGGTACCCGGATCCCGTGCCGATCTCGAGGATCCGGTCGCCCGGTTCGACGCGCAGCAGTTCGGTCATCCGAGCGACGACCCAGGGCTGGCTGATGGTCTGGCCATGGGCAGTCGGGAGCGCCGTATCCCGATAGGCGGCATCACGGCGGTCTTCCCGCACGAACGCCTCCCGCGGGATCGAGGTCATCGCGGCCAGAACGCGCTCGTCCGTGATCCCGCGGTCGCGGAGTTGGGTGGCGACCATCTGATGGCGCGCCCGTTCAGTCGCCTCGTCCATCGATCCCGGCATGGCCCGGACGATACGCCGGGGAAGCGGCCGCGTCCCCGGCTACGGTCCTGCGCCACGCGCCACGGGCCCACGCGCCACGCTGTGCGACGGGCCACGCTGCATGCGCCGCCCCCTTCACGCGCCGCCCCACGCGATCCGGCCTTGAAGGCCGCCGTGATGCCGGGATCAGCAAATTGGCCGTTACCGAGCCGCCAAGGTCCGGCGCGCCGGCATGCTGTCGGCCGGCCGAGCACGGAACCCCGGCGCCGCGTGCTCAGCCGGATGCCCGGATCGGCCGGTCGGACCATTCGGCCCGACGCTCGAGCCCCTAATCCCCGCGCAAGTCCGCAATTTGCTGCTGGGGGCATCACGGGACGGGACAAGGCCGGCGGTGGCGGAGGAAAGCCCCTAGGCACGAGGGCGATGGGCGGCGCTGGGCACGGCCGCGTCAGGCCCGGGTCAGCTCGGGGACGGGCTCGGCGCCGGGGTCGCAACCGGCGCCGCCGTGGCGCTCGGAGCCGGAGTCACGATCGGGGGCAGCGTCAGCGCCGGGATCGGCGTCAGGAGGCCGCCCGTGCCGAGGACCAGGCCGTTGAACAGGACCGCCAGGAAGAACCCAACGGCGATCAGCACGAAAAGGGCCGAGGCTCGGTCCTTGATCCGGAGCGCCGGGTCAATCGTGAGTTGCGCCGGGCCGGTCAAGCGGGCCGCTCGACGCTCCGCGGCACTCATCCGGGGTGCGCCAGGTGCTGCGGGCCCGGCGGCTTCAGGTTCGGTATCCGTTTCTTGATCGGCGTCCTCGGGCTCGTCCTCGGCGGCGTCGTCCTCGGCGGCGTCGGATACCTCGGTTCCCGCCGCTTCGGCTTCGAACTCGGTCGCTGCCGCCTCGGCCTCAGGTTTTTCGACCGCGGCCGTCTCGACCTCGGCCTCGATCACCTCGGCCGCCTCGGCCTCGACCACCTCGGCCGCCTCGGCCTCGACCACCTCGGGCTCCGCCTCGACCACCTCGGCCGCCTCGCCCTCGACCACCTCGGGCTCGGGCTCCGCCTCGAGCACCTCGGGCTCGGGCTCCGCCTCGAGCACCGCGGGCTCCGGCGCCGCCCCGTCGGGCTCGGGCATCGACACCTCGACCTCGGCCGCCTCGGCCTCGAGTTCCGGCCCAGATGAGCCTGCCGGCTCGGCAGTCGGCTCGGCAGTCGGCTCGTCGGGTGCGTCGTTCGGTCGCTCGGTCATCGCGGGTCGAGATCCTCGTTGCAGGTCTGCGCCCAACCGGGCGGGCGCGGGCCAGTGTACGCGAACGGTGCTCCTAGGCGTCCCGCACGGCCGGCACGAACAGGCCGGCCAGGCCCGCCCAGACCGTGACCAGGCCGAAGATGCCGAGGGTCAGCGGAACGCCGAGGGTCGCCCCGAAGATCCCGCCGAGACCCGTCGCGATCGCCATCGAACCAAAGACCATCGTGAAGCGGAGGCCAAGGAGACGGCCCATGAGCTCGGGCGGCGTCCGCGTCTGGACGATCGTCTGGCTCGGAATCACGAACGCGAGATTGCCAACCCCGGCCCCGAAGGCCAGCGCCATCGCCGCCCCGAAGTTGCCCGTGAAGGCCAACCCCGCGACACACCCGCCAGTGATCACATATCCCAGGATGACCATTCGGCCAAGCGCGATCCGTGAGCCGATCAGCCCGATGATGAACCCGCCGATCAGGTTGCCGGCGCCAATGCCGCCCTCGAGGAACCCGTACACCGCGGTTGCCCCGACGGGGGCGCTGGACATGCTCTGCGCCGCGTAGACGGGCAGGATGGCGATCAGCACACCCAGCATGAACTGGGCCACGGTTGCCTGGATCGTGTTGGCGAAGACCGTCGGCTCGCCGCGGAGGAAGTGCCAGCCTTCCTTGAGTTCCGCCACAAACCCGGATCCCGCGGCGCCCACGGCCTTGACGGCCCGGCGGACCGGGGCGACCGAGATCGTGGAGATGAGGATCGCGGATGCCACGTAGGTGACGGCATCGGCCCAGAAGGCCAGCGGAAGCTGCGGCCCCAGCAGGGCGACGAACAGGCCCGCGACCGCGTATCCGCCGATGTCGGCGAAGGTCTCGGCGATCCACATCGCCGAATTCGCGGCGACCAGATCCTCCTTGGCGACCAGGCGGGGCAACACCGCGCCGCGCGCCGGCCGGAAGAAGACCGAGATGGTGGTCATGAGGAACACCATCGGGTACACGAGCAACAGGTTCACCGAGACCGCGATCGGGATCAGCAGCACGATCGACGCACGCAGCAGGTCTGACACGACCATCACCTCGCGGTGATCCCAGCGGTCCACCAACGTCCCGGCGACGGCTCCGAACAGCAGGTTCGGCACGGTGGCCGCGAAGAACACGATCCCCAGCGCGATCGGCGATCCCGTGGCGTACAGGACGACGAACGCGATGGCCACCTGGTGGATCCGGTCGCCGATCAGCGAGATCAGTTGGCCCGTCCAGAGCGCCGAAAACGATCCGTCCAGGGCGAGCCGGACATACGGGTGGCGGCGAAACCGTTCGAGGAGCGGCCGGACAGCCGGGATCGGGAAGGGGATCGTCGGCGTGGTCGCCGCAGGACCACCCAGCGTGACCGTGCTGCCGAGGCCGCGCCCGGAGATCGCCACGGCGGTGGCTGTGGCCGCGATTGCCGCGGCGCCCCGTGGCGAAATCGAGATCAGGCGCCGGCGAATGGCCTCGGCGGTCGCGGCATCGAGCTCGATCTGTGTCCGGACGGTGCTGGCGAACAGGAAGAAGGCGAGTCCGATGGCGAGAAAGACATCGCCGATGCTGGCGACGTTCCTGACCAACGGGAAGGGGAGGGGCAGGATGTCGCCGAGTGGTCCGGCCCGGAGCAGGAAATCGGCCGAGAGGGTCCCGTCGAGGATGACGTGAAACGGTCCCAGGGCTGTACCGGCAGGGAATCCGGCGGCCTCGAAGGCCGGCAGCCAGACCGGCATGTGGCCGCCGTTGACCGCCACGGCAATCGTGTTGAGGAGGACACCGACGAAGGCCAGGCTCATGCCCGGCTTTTCGCGATTGGCCCACAGGCCGACGAGGATCGCGATGAACGCGCCCATGAACAGCGGGAGCCGCAGCGCATCGACCGGCGCGTTGCCACCGTCTATGGCGAACTGTGTGGCGACTCGCAGGAAGAGCCCGAAGAATGTCACCTGCACGAGGCGGATCCGAATCGACAGGAGGTTGTCGATCCGACCCCCGGCCAGCAGGCCGAGCAGAAGCCCGAATGCAACTCCGCCGATCAACATCAGCGGAGGCTGCCATGTGGTGCGCCGACCGCGGCGCGGGCGGTGATCGATGCGGCGGCTCGGGTCGGCGTGAAGGGCAGGACGATCACCGGGTCATTCTGCGGTGTCCGGCAGCCACTCTGTGGGACGTCTGGGTGCGGCGCCCGGCCAGATCAGGCCAGATCAGGCCAGATCGGCGGACGGAGAGCCCGGTGCCGGGCCGTCGAAGGCCGGCTGCGCTGCGCGCCCGGCGTGTTGCCCCAGGAGCGGTATCGGCCGCGTTTCCAGCTTGCGCCCCGGGTCCCGCACGTCGTTCGCCCATCGCGTCCGAACGAAGGCATCCACGACCACCGGGTCGAACTGGATGCCGGCGAACTTCCGAAGTTCCGCGAGCGCCTGCTCGTTGGTGAGCGGGGACATTCGATAGGGACGGGCCGCCGTCATCGCCTCGAATGCGTCCGCGACGTGCAGCACCCGCGCCAGACGCGGGATCTCGTCGCCCATGAGCCGAT
>JBKKBB010000032.1:0-4015 GCA_046714395.1 Candidatus Limnocylindrales bacterium
TCCGGCGGACCGGCCTCGATGAACACGCCCTCCTCAAGGAAATAGACCTCATCGGCGGCCTCGCGGGCGAACGCCATCTCGTGGGTGACGACGATCATGGTCGTGCCTTCATGCGCCAGCTCGGACATGACAATGAGGACTTCGCCGACGAGCGTCGGGTCAAGGGCCGAAGTCGGCTCGTCGAATAGGAGGACCTTCGGTTCCATCGTCAGAGCCCGGGCAATCGCCACGCGCTGCTTCTGGCCACCGGACAGGCGCGCGGGGAATTCGTCGCGCTTCTCCCGCAAACCGACCTTGTCAAGGTACGTCTCGGCAGTCGCGATGGCTTCATCCTCAGATAGGCCCTTGACCCGAGTCGGTCCCTCAATCAGGTTCTGGAGCACCGTCATGTGCGGGAACAGGTTGAACTCCTGGAAGACGATCTGTGTGCGCAGTCGAATCTGGCGGATCTGCTCACGGTGACGGCGGTCCCGCGCGTGGAGCGGATCCGCCTCAACGCGCATTCCGTCCACTTCGATTGTCCCGACGGTGGGCTCCTCGAGGAAGTTCGTGCAGCGCAGGAGCGTGCTCTTGCCGGACCCGGATCGGCCGATGATGCAGATCGACTCCTTCGGGTAGACCTCGAGGTTGCACCCGCGGAGCACGTGATTCGACCCGAAGTACTTTTCGACGCCCTCGAGCCTGACGATGGGTTCGGCGCCGGCCGGGGTGAGTGCGCCTGGAGCGGCGAATACGTCGTGCCTGTTCGTCATCGTCTCGTGCTCACAGTCGTCGGTCGCTCTCGGCCATGCGCTTCTCCAGGCGGTCCTGGAGGAGCGAGAAGACGATGGTCAGGATCCAGTAGACGAGAGCCGCGACGAGGAGCGCCTCAAGTGCCCGGAAGTTCTGGGTGCCCACCCGCTGGGCTCGCCACAGGAGCTCCTGGACGCCGAGCAGGGAGACGAGTGCCGAGTCCTTGATCATCGCGATGAACTCGTTGCCGATGGCCGGCGTCACGATCCGGACGGCCTGGGGGAGGATGATCCGGCGCATCGTCATCCGGTCCGTCATGCCGATGGCGGCGGCCGCCTCGAGCTGCCCGCGTGGGATTGCCTGGATCCCGGCCCGGAACACCTCGGTCATGTACGCGCCGTAGTTGAACGCGAGCGCGAAGGTGCCGAGGACGATCGTCGGAACGCCGGCGAAGCCCTCCCAGATCTGAGGCAGGGCCAGGTAGATGAAGAGAATCTGGACGATCAGCGGCGTCCCGCGGACGAGCGAGACATAGAAGCTCGCCAGACCGTAGATGACGGGTCGTGGCGACAGCCGTCCGAGTGCCCCCAGGACGGCGAACACGATGGCCACCGTGATCGACGAGATCGACACGAGGATCGTGATCGGGATCCCGCCCAGGATGAAGGTCTGCCACTTGCCGAGGAACTCGAGGTCGATCTTGTCCGCCGCGACGAGGCCACCGACGATGATGCCGACGAGGACCAGCCACGTGCCTAAGAACACGAGCCGGAACTGCAACTGGTCGCGCCGCCGGCTGCGGGCTACGGCCTCGACGATGGCTGCGCTCGTCTGAACGCTCGTCACACCGCCCTCCTCTCGCCGAAATCCGATGGGGCGCCGTTGCCGACGCCCCATCGGGTCAACCGGGGGTCAGCCGCCGATCTTCGTGGTCAGGTCTTCCCCGAACCACTTCTCGGAGAGGCTCTTGAGGGTCCCGTCCGAGCGCATGGCATCGAGGATCTTGTTCATTTCGGCCACCATCGATACCGGATCCGCTCCGCTCTTGTCGAACGCGACGGCGAGCGGCTCGTTGAAGACCGGGTCGCCGACCGCCATGACCGGCAAACCCGCGTCGATCGCGCCCTGGACCGTCGTTCCCGAGCTGAGCCAGCCGTCGAAGTCTCGACGTCCGGCCTCCCAGGCTTCGGCACAGTTACGGTCAGTGGGTAGCGTGAAGGCGGTCGCGCCGGTCGGCGGCTTCGTCTGCGGGCTCTCGGTCCCGAAGTCGAGCGTGCCTTCGAGCCACTGCTGATAGGTCGTGCCCTGACCGACACACACGACCTTGCCGGCGAGCCCATCCAGCGACGTGATGCCGGAGTCGGGCAGGACGGCCATCTGGGCAGGCGTGAAGTAATACGGATTTGTGAATGCGAGGACCTTCTGCCGGTCGGTCGTGATCGTCATCGAGCCGACGCTGAAATCCCAGCGCCCGCTCCACGAGCCGGCCGTGAGTGCCTCCCAGCTTGGGGTCTCGAAGGTGATGTCGACGCCGAGTCGCTTTGCGATCTCGGTCCCGACATCGATGTCGAAGCCCTCGTAGGTGCCGGCGGCGGTGATGGCCGATTGCGGCGGGTACTCGGGATCCGTCGACATGACGATCTTGCCGGCAGACTTCACCTTCCCGAGCAGGTCGTTGCTGTTACCTGCGCATGCGGCGACGGCGACGGCGGCGATCGTCACGATCGCGATGAGGCGCGCCAGACGGCGCGTGGGGTAACTCATCTAGAACCTCCTCCAAACGATTCCCGGAGACGCGAGCCCATCTAATCGGCATGTCGCGACTCCGTGGTGCGCGCGTAAGACCCCCGCATCTTAGCCGTGCCGAGCATTCTGCAACACCCCGTGTAACTGCCACGGATTTCGCCGACGACCCGCTTCTCCTTGTCGGCGCGTCGCCCGTGTCATGTGTTCGAGCCACGCAACTGAAAGCTGTCCGTGGCGCCCCGCGATCCCTGTGGTCCGAAGGCTCGACTGGGCGACGAGACACGGGCATTGATGTCCACCGCCGCGCGACGTTCCCGTAGACTGGCGCTATGGACGTCCCCGCCCGCGTCAGGCCCGAGAGGCTCGTAAGGATCCTCGCCCTGACCGGCGGTCTGTCCTGGATCGTCAAGGTTCTCCTGATCTGGGAGAACGGCGGCACCAACAGGTTTGGCGGAACCGTCGGTCTCATGTTCATGATCGGTACGGTCCTGCTGGCTTCCGCGACCGTGCTCTGGATCTGGCACGCGACGCGTGGTCGATCGCTCCTCATGCGCGCAGGACTGGCGCTGGGTGGACTCGTCGCTCTGGTGGCGGTGACCAACCTGCTGAGCCTGGTCGGCTACTTCGTGTACTTCGTGTTTCCCGTTCGCTGGCTGGCGGGCGAGGTCGGGGTGATCCTCGTGGCTGTCGCGGCGATCATTGCGGCATCCGGGGTAACCGGCCGGGGGACCATCACGAACCGGGTTTGAGCCGGCTGTACAGCCGCAGCTCACCTGAGCTAGAAAGCGGCACGAGCGGCCGCGGCAGTGGCCGACAGCCGGGCACTGACGGCCTGGATTTGCGGGACGAAGGCCGCCGCCCGTTCGCTGGTGAGCCTGCTTGCCGGGCCGGATACGCTGACGGCCGCTACCACTCCATGACCGGCGTCGCGAACCGGGACGGCGATGCACCTGACCCCGTCCTCAAACTCGCCGTTGTCGACGGCCACGCCGGCCCTCCGGACCCGATCGAGCTCTCGGCGGAGGGCCTCCCGATCGACGATCGTCCGGCGAGTGTGCTGCTCGAGGTTCAAGGTGCCGACAATGGCCTCGCGGCGGTCGTCCGGCAGGTGGGCCAGCAGCACCTTGCCCGTGCCCGACGCATGCAGAGGCGCCCGGTTGCCGGCTTCGGTGAACATGCGGACCGTCCTCGCCGACGCGACATGGGCGACATACATCGCCGCACTGCCGTCGAGGACGGCGAGGTTCGCGCTCTCGCCCGTCAACTCAACGAGTTCCTGCAGGAACGGGGCCGCCAGATCCGCCAGGCCGTTTCTGGCCTGGATCCTGGAAGCGACGTCAACGGCCACCGGGCCCACCGAGTAGCGCCGGGTCTCGCGGTCCCGAATGACGAAGCCCTTCGCACCCAGCGCGGCCAGGAGCCGATGGACGGTCGCCAGCGGGAGGCCGCCCGCCCCTGACAGCTCCGTGACGCCGGCCGATCCGTCGGCTCGAACCACCGCGGCGAACAGATCCAGCGCCCGCTCAACCGATTGAAC
>JBKKBB010000033.1:0-6291 GCA_046714395.1 Candidatus Limnocylindrales bacterium
CCAGATCATGTAGGCGCCCTGAGGCTCGGTCGTGAGTTCCACGCCGAGGCTGCCGCCGGGCTCGTCCGACGCGGACACCACGACCGCGCCGGCGCCGTCGCCGAACAGGATGCAGGTGCCCCGGTCGGTGTAGTCGAGGAAGCGGGTCAGGAGCTCGGCCCCGATCACCAGGACGTGCCGCGCCAGGCCGGCCGTCACGTAGGCCTGGGCGGTGGCGAACGCGTAGACGAATCCTGAGCAGGCCGCCGAAACGTCCATGGCCGCGGCTCGCTGGTTGCCGATCGCCTCCTTCACGAGGGCCGCCGTCGAGGGCATCCAGTAGTCAGGCGTGAGGGTCGCCAGCAGGATCAGGTCGATGTCGTCCGGGTCCAGCCCGGCCGTCCGGATCGCGCGAAGGCCCGCGACGGCACCCATCGACGCGGTCGTCTCATGGGCCGCGGCCACGCGACGCTCGCGGATGCCCGTTCGGGTCACGATCCACTCGTCGTTCGTGTCGACCATTTTCTCGAGGTCGGCGTTGGTCAGGACCTTCTCGGGAACGTAGCGGCCCCAACCGGTCACGTGGGCGTACCGGGCGGCCTGCGCTCCGGACTGCGTTCCGGGCATCACAGCGGAACGACCTCGATCAGCGGTTGCCGGGCCTTGACCAACTTGCCCTCTTCACCGTGCACCTTCAAGACCCGCCCGGCGAGATCGCTCTTGATCTCGTTGAACAGCTTCATCGCCTCGATCATACCGATCACCTGGCCGACGGCCACCTCCCCACCCTCGACGACGTACGCCGCCGAGCCGGGTGAGGGCGATCCATACCAGATGCCGGTCAGCGGCGCCTTGACCGAGGGACGGGTCGGCGCCTGCGTCGTCTGGCCCGCGGACGGCGCGTCGGACCCGCCGTGCCCGGCCGCTGCCGGCGTGCCTGCCGGCGTGCCTCCGAGCGCGGCGGCGACCGCCGTCGGCAGGGCGATCGGCTTGCGCAGGACGAGCCCGGTCCCACCGACCTGGACCTCGAGCTCCGTCAGATCGCTTCGCTCGAGGAGTCCGGCCAGCCGGTCGATCAGCCCGAGCAGGGCGACGTCGCCGGGGGCGGTCGCCGTCACCGCGGCGGAGTCCGCCGGCTCCGCGCCACCCGCAGGCTGCGCGCCATCCGCAGGCTGCGCGCCACCCGCCGGCAGGCTCGGATCGCCGTCCGCGGGCGCCGGATCGTTCGCCTTGGTGTCGTCGTTCATGCGTCCCATCGCCGAAACAGGAGGGCGACATTCTGTCCGCCGAACCCGAATGAATTGTTGAGGCCGACGCGGAGATCGTGCCTGGTGGCCCGTCCGGGCGTCAGATCCATGCCCTCACTCTCCGGATCGGGCGCCACGAGGTTCACGGTCGGCGGCACGATTCCAGTTCGCAGCGCCTGGACGAGCGCGATTGATTCGAGGGCGCCGGCCGCGCCGAGCGTGTGCCCGAACATCGACTTGTTGGCCGTGACGGCGACCCGACCCAGGTGCTCCCCGAAGATCGTCCGAATCGCCTGGAGCTCGGCCCGGTCGCCCTCCGGTGTCGACGTCGCGTGCGCGCTGACGCAATCGACGTCCGAGGGCTGGAGGGCCGCCTTCTCGAGGGCCCGACGCGCCGCGCGGACCGCACCGATCCCGCCGGGGGCAGGCAGGGTGATATGCGAAGCGTCCGCGGTCGCGCCGTAGCCGATGACCTCTGCCAGCGGCATCGCACCGCGCGCTTCGGCATGGCCGAGCGTCTCGAGCACGACCACGCCGGCCCCCTCGCCGATGACGAACCCGTCGCGACCCTGATCGAACGGCCGGGAGGCCCCCTCGGGATCGTCGTTCCGGGTGGACAGCGCCTTCATCGAGGCGAACCCGCCCACGACGGCCTCATGAATGGTGGCCTCGGAACCGCCGGCCAGCATCACGTCGGCGTCACCTCGTCGAATGGTCTCCCACGCCTCGCCGATCGCGTGCGCGCCGGTGGCGCACGCGGAGACGGTCGCGAAGTTAGGGCCGCGCGGCCCGAACGCGATGGCGATCTGCCCGGAGCCGACGTTCGCGATTCCCATCGGGATGAAGAATGGGCTGATCCGGTCGGGTCCGCGCTGGCCCATCAGCAGGACGTTGTCGAACAGGGTCGCCACGCCGCCGAGCCCGGAGCCCAGGATCACGCCGGTTCGTTCGGCCAGCGAGCCATCCATCCGAGCGGGCAGGCCGGCCTGGTCGAGGGCCTCACGGGCGGCCACGAGCCCGAACTGGATGTAGCGGTCCGTCCGTCGGATGTCCTTGCGATCCAGCACGCCGCTGGGATCGAAGTCGCGGACCTCCCCGGCCATCCGGCTGGCCAGCCGGGACGGATTGAACCGCTCGATCGTGCGGACCCCTGATCGGCCGGCGATCAGACCAGCCCAGGTCGAGGCGACGTCGTTGCCGAGTGCCGAGAGGGCACCCATCCCGGTGACGACGACGCGCGGCGGGGCGGCGGGAGAGCTGACGACCGCGGTCAACGAACCAGCTTCCCGGTCCGAATGGTCGCGGCGCGGTAGACGTCACCCGGGAGGCCGCGGGCCGAGATCGCGGCGGCGGCGACCATGGTGTCGAAGTCGGTCCGGCGAATCTCGGCGGTGACCGTGTCGTCGTCCAGCGCGATCAACGCCCACGATGCGGTCGGGTCGCCGTCGAAGACATAGCCCGCGCTCCCGGCATTGACGATCTGCTTCCAGCCGAAGTCGTGGATGTCGGGCAGGTGCGTGTGGCCGCAACAGATGATCCGCGCGTCGGTCCGGGACAGCCGCTCGAGGGTCACGCTGGCGTCGAGGTCCCGGTCAAAACCGGCGGTCTGCGATCCGGGTGAGGCATGGGTCACGAGGAGCATCGTCTCGCCGATGCGGAACCGGCGCTCGGCCGGCAACCGTCGCAACCAGGCCAGGGCGTCGTCATCGAGCGCGTCATGCGCCCACTCGACCGCAACCTGCATCGCATCCGGAACGCCGTCGAGCAGCCACGGGAAGGCGGCCGCGTAGTCGAAGTCGGCGACCGCGATGTCGGTGTTGCCCTGGACGATGATGGCGCCGTCCGTCTCCATCTCGCGGAGCATCGCGATGGTGGCCGCGGGATCATGGCCGTTGAGGGCCAGATCGCCGGCCACTACGATCACGTCCGGCTTCTCCTTCTTGAGTTCCTTGCGGACCGCCTCGAGGGCCGTGACGTTGCCGTGTACGTCGGACAGCACGGCGACACGGGCGCTCATGGGCGGCTCGCCATGCCGGCACATCGCGGCGTTGTCGCCTGTGCGCGCTCGCTCACGCACGTTGGACTGCGCTCGCTAGCGTGCTCGGCTCCGCCTTGCGCTGCACCGGCCTGGCAAACCGCAACCGGCTCCGTCATCGCAAGACTCCATCCGGGGGGATGATGAAGCTCAGGGTGGCTTCGCAGGCAACCTCGCCGTCCACGCTGGCCACGCCTCGGGCGCGGCCGAAGCGCTTCCCGAGCTTCTCCATCGTGATCTCAAGCCGGAGCGTGTCGCCCGGGACGACTACCCGCTTGAAGCGGCACTCGTCGATTCCGGCGAACAGCCCGATTCGATCGCCGAAGCCGGGCTGCTTCGCGACGTAGACGGCCATCGTCTGCGCCAGCGCCTCGACCTGGAAGACTCCGGGCATCACCGGCAGCCCGGGAAAGTGGCCCTTGAAGAACCACTCCGTCGCCGTCACGGCCTTGATCCCGACGATCCGCTGCGCCTCCGCGTCGTACTCGATGATCCGGTCCACGAGCAGGATCGGCCAGCGATGCGGGATGAGCGCCTCGATCTCGCGGGCTGAGTGGACGGTTTCGGTCACAGGCAGGCTCCGTAGCGTGGCTGCTTGATCAACTTCGGGCAGCCGCGGCCAGGAACGCCGCGCTCCCCACCCGATCGAGCAGATTGGTGGTCATGCGGCCGTCGATGAACGTGTCGCTGGACAGGATGGCCCGGTGGATCTCGACGTTGGTGATGATCCCGTCCACGACGAGCTCGTCGAGGGCCGCCCGGCCTCGCTCGATGGCGGTGGCGCGGTCCGGGCCCCAGGCGACCAGCTTCCCGAGCAGCGAGTCGTAGAACGGCGGTACCTCGTAGCCGGGAAAGAGGTGCGAATCCATGCGGATGCCGGGCCCACCCGGCGCGTGGTAGCGCTCGATGGTGCCGGCGCTCGGACGGAACTCGTGGGCGGGGTCCTCGGCGTTGATCCGGAACTCGATCGCGTGCCCGCGAGGCTGGACGTCCGCCTGGGTCAGGCCGAGCGGTTCGCCCGCCGCGATCCTGATCTGCATCGTGACCAGATCGAGCCCGGTCAGCATCTCGGTCACGGCGTGCTCCACCTGGATCCGGCAGTTGATCTCGATGAAGAACGCGTCGCCCTTCTCGTCGACGAGGAATTCGAGTGTGCCGATGTTCTCGTAGCCGGCGGCTACGACCGCATGGATCGCCCGCTCGGCGAGCTCGTTGCGGGCCGCCGGCGTGAGGGACGGGGTGGGACCCTCCTCGAGGATCTTCTGGTGGCGACGCTGGACGGAGCAGTCGCGATCACCCATGTGGATGCCGTGGCCGTAGCGATCGACCGCGATCTGGATCTCGACGTGGCGGTTGTCATCGAGCCACTTCTCGAGGTACAGGGAATCGTCGCCGAAGGCCGACTTCGCCTCGGAGCGGCAGACCTTGATTGCCGATTCGAGCTCTCGGGGCGTTCTGACCATGCGCATGCCCTTGCCGCCACCGCCCGCCGAGGGCTTGATCAGCACCGGATAGCCGATCCGGTTCGCCTCGGCCAGGGCGTGCTCGTCGTCGCGCAACATCCCGACCGAGCCCGGGATCGTGGCGAGGCCGAAGCTCCCGAGGAGCCGCCGCGTGCCCTCCTTGCTGGCGAACCGGTCGAGGACCTCGGGCGGCGGCCCGATGAACGTGAGCTCGTGCGCCCGGACCACCTCGGCAAACGTCTCGTCCTCGGACAGGAAGCCGTACCCGGGGTGGATGGCGTCGCAGCCGGTCACGACGGCCGCGGAGATGACCGCCGGCACCGACAGGTACGAGCGTTTGGCGTCAGCGGGGCCGATGCAGATGGCCTCATCGGCAAGCTGGACGGCGAGGCTGTTGCGATCCGCCTCGCTGTAGGCGACGACCGCTTCGACACCGAGTGTCCGGCAGGCGCGCAGGACCCGCAGCGCGATCTCGCCGCGATTCGCGATCAGGATCTTGTGGAACACGTCAGCGCGCCTCGACCGCGCCGGCGGCTTCCATGTGGACCAGATCCTGGCCGTACTCGACGGATGTCCCAGCCTCCACCATGACACCGACGACGATCCCGTCGGCCGGAGCCAGGACGTCCTGGGGAATGCCCAGCATGTCGACCACGCCGAGCCGATCGCCGGCGCGAACACGCGTACCGCTGACGGCAGCCGGGCCGGGCTGGAACGTGCCCACGGCGGGCGACGTGGCGATCTGCCCGCGGACGGGCGCGGTCGGGTCGCCGTCCGCCCGCTCGGCGTCGGCGTCGGCGCGACCCTCCGCATCGACGGATCGGCCGGGACCGACCGGTGCGAGGGTCGGACCGCCGCTGCCGTTCGAAGCGTGCGACGGCGTGCCGGCGGAAGCCCCGCGGGTCGTGGCCGGGGCGCCGACGGCGTCATGCCCCGGCAGACGCATGCCGGCGCGGTCGGAGCTGCGGCGCTCGTAGGCCGAGCCGGAACCTGCGGGGCGGCGCAAACGCACCTTCCAATCGCCTTCGCGGACCTCAAGCTCCCCGACGTTGAGTGTCCCGAGCTTGGCGACGAGCGCAGGAACCAGCGCATCGATCAGCCGGTCGATGCCCGCCTGATCGGCAATGCGTTTGGCATCGCGGTCCGGTGCGCGGTCCTCGGGCACGCCTTACGCCTCCTCGGGAGCCGGTGGCTCGTCACGGCGCGACGAACCGGTGCTCGTGGTGCCGGCCGACCATCGGGTCGGGTCCAACAAGTCGCGCAGACGGTCGGCAAGCCCGCGGTTGGGCATCGGGACGACGGGCGGCGCGGCGGTTTCAGTGTAGGCGCCGAAGGCACGGTAGCGCCGGTAGCGAGCCTCCACCAGCTCATCGGACGGGATCCGCTCAAGACGGTCGAGCTCAGCGACGATCACCGAGCGCAGGCGCCGGGCCGTTTCGGCATGATCGGCGTGCGCCCCCTCGCCGGGTTCGGGGACGACCTGGTCCACGACCCCCAGCGCGAGTTGATCGTCGGCGGACATCTTCATCGCCAGGGCAGCCGTGGCGGCCTCGTCCGCGGACCGCCA
>JBKKBB010000034.1:0-4449 GCA_046714395.1 Candidatus Limnocylindrales bacterium
CTCCACGACGAGATCGGCGTTCCCGAAGCGGCCGTGGCACTGGTCCTCCACTCGACAACGCTGCGCGCCGGCGATCCGGCCTTCGAGGCGGCGGCACTGCAGGCCATCGCTAGCGTCGCCGCTGCGCCGCACGTCAGCGGCATCGTGTCGCACCTGCTGGCCACAACGCAGGTCTCCGCCGACGGACACACGGCGTACGACCTGATCTACCTGGACTTGCCGGCCGACGACTCGCCGCTCGCGCTGCCCGGCATCCGCGCGGCGATCGTCCATCCCGCGGAGCTCGAGGTGGGCCTCGCCGGCGGGGCGGCGTTCTACGGCGACGTCCAGGAGGTGTCCGAGTCGGACCTCCAGCGGAGCGAGATCATCTCGCTGCCGCTCGCCGCGCTGGCGCTGCTGTTCGTGTTCGGATCGATCGTCGCGGCGGCCCTTCCACTGGCCGTCGGAGGCGCCGCGGTCGTGAGCGCCCTGGCGCTCATCTTCCTGGTCGCGGCTGCCACTCCCATGAGCATCTTCGTCCTGAATCTGGCCACCCTGCTCGGGCTGGGACTGGGAGTCGACTACTCGTTGCTGATGACCAGCCGGTTCCGCGAGGAGCTTGCGGCTCGGGAGCGCGACGACGGCCCGGTCGGGGACCCGGTGGTGGACGCGGTTGCGGCCACGATGGCGACGGCCGGGCGGGCCGTCTTCTTCTCCGGGCTGACCGTCCTGCTCGGACTCCTCGGTCTGATCCTGTTCGAGTTCATGATCCTCCGGTCCGTCGGGATCGCCGGCGCGATCGTCGTGGGCTGTGCCGTGCTCGCCGCGCTCACGCTCCTGCCGGCCCTGTTCACGATCACGGGGCGCCGGGTCGATGCCCTCCGGGTTCGCCGGATCGGAAGTCCTGCGGCCGCCGATGGTCCGTGGGCCCGTCTCGCGAACCGGGTCATGGATCGGCCGATCCGGGTGCTCGTCCCGACGCTCGGCCTCTTGCTGATCTTGGGGACTCCGTTCCTGCACGTTCGGTTCAACGCCCCCGATGCGTCGATCCTTCCGGCAACGGTGCCATCCCGCGTCGCCTTCGATCGACTCACGAGGGCGTTCGGACCGGGGCCCTTCGCGCCGATCGTGCTCGCCGTCCGGACCGAGGGACCCGTCACGAATCGGGCGAACCTGCAGCGCGTGTACGAGTACACCCGGGCCATCGCTGCGGACGCTCGTGTCGTTCGGGTGGACAGCCTCGTCAACGTCGATCCGCGGCTGACACTGGAGCAGTACCAGCTGCTCTACGGGAACTCGACCGAACCGCCGGACCGGTTCGTCCAGGAGGCCCTGGCTGCGTCGACCAGCGGAACCCTCACCGCGATCACGATCTACACGGACCACGGACCGAACGCCCAGGTCGGGCTGGACCTCGTCCATGACCTCCGATCTGGCACCGGTCCGCTGGCACCTCCGGGCGGCCTCATCGTACTGGTGGGCGGCGGCGCGGCCGATGTCGAAGATGTCGTGTCCGGCGTGGCGGCCGACTTTCCGAGGACGGCCCTGTTCATCCTGGTGACCACCTATCTGGTCCTGTTGGTACTGCTTCGGTCCGTGCTCCTGCCGCTCAAGGCGCTGGCCATGAATACGCTGTCGATCGCAGCGTCCTTCGGGGCGCTCGTCTGGATCTTCCAGGACGGCAATCTCTCCGCGCTCCTCGGGACCCAGCCGCTCGGGTTCGTGGAAACGACCCAGCCGGTGATCCTGTTCTGCGTGCTCTTCGGGTTGTCGATGGATTACGAGGTATTCCTGCTCACGCGCATGCGTGAGACCTGGGACCGCAGCGGCGACAACCGGACGGCGGTCGCCCACGGCCTTGAGCGAAGCGGACGCATCGTGACCTCGGCCGCCCTCATCGTGGTGGTCGTGGCAGGCTCGTTCGCATTCGCCGACATCGTGCTGATCAAGGCCCTGGGTATCGGCATCGCGATCGCCGTCGCCCTGGACGCGACGATCGTCCGGGCGCTCCTGGTGCCGGCCACGATGCGCTTGCTCGGCCGCTGGAACTGGTGGCTCCCGGCTGTTCTGGCCCGGCGGCTGCCCGACATCGGCGAGCGGAACACCCCGCTATGAAGGGCGCTGCGGCCATGCTGCTCGCCGCCCTCGTCGTGGGCAGCTGCAGCGGGCCCATCCTGGCCAACCCACCGGCGGCACAACCGACGATCGCGCGGCCGACGCCACGCCCCGTGACCCTGGCAGATCCTCAGCCGGTGGTCCTGCCCCGGGACGACGGCCCCCATGAGCGCCTGACGGAGTGGTGGTACTACACGGGCCACCTCGTTGGCACTGACGGCCGGCGGCTCGGGTTCGAGGCCGTGACCTTTCGCGCGGAGCGGGGGTTCGCACCCGTCACCTGGGCGTCGCATCTCGCCCTGACCGATGAGGCCGGGGGTCGATTCCTGTACGGGCAGCGCGCGGAGATCGGTTCGAGCGTCGATCGGAGCCCGCTGGACGGTCACGGAGCTCCGACCGGATTCGCGCTCGCGATGACGGGCTTCGATCCGCTGAATCCGGCGATATCGCCGGCCGAGCCGTGGATCCTGGCCGGGGGCGGAGGCCAAGACACGATACGGGCCTCGCTGTCGCCGTCCGAGGCAGCTCAGGCGGGAGGCGCCTTCGGCCTTGATTTGATCCTGACCGCTACGAGGCCGGCCACGCTGCACGGCCGGATCGGCTGGATCGACTTCGGCCAGACCGGCAGCTCGTACTACTACTCGCGAACGAGCATGAGCGTCCAGGGTTCGGTGGACCTGGATGGCTCGGAGCTTCCGGTCGCCGGCACCGCCTGGTTCGACCACCAGTGGGGCGACTTCATCTCCGTGGGCGGCGGTGGTTGGGACTGGTTCGCAGTGAATCTCGCCGACGGGACCGACCTGACCGTGTCCCTTGTTCGTGCGTCCGACGGGTCCTACGCGCTGGCCTACGGGACGCTGGTTGATCCCTCGGGCACGGCGACCCACCTCGACTCCACTGCGCTGTCCATTGCCGTCGATCCCGGGCGAACCTGGTCCAGCCCGGCAACCGGTGCGACCTATCCGGCCGGCTGGACGATCGAGGTCCCCGGGGAGCAGCTCGTGATCCACCTGCGGCCGACCGTCGATGACCAGGAGCTCGACACCCGCGCGACGACCGGGGTCGTCTACTGGGAAGGGTCGCAGATCGTGTCGGCGACGCGGGACGGCGAGGCGATCGGCGGCGAGGCCTACGTGGAACTCACGGGATACGCGCCGGCCACGCCGTAGAGACTACCTCCAGTCGGCCTGTCGGCGCGGGGTCCATTCGGCCCTTCCGCCAGATTGCTCGCGGCAGCAGGATCGCGTCATGCGCATCGCATTGACTCGTCGGGGCGACTACGCCGTCCGTGCCGCCCTGGCCCTCGTCATCCTGGACGACGGGCATCCCGTGAGTGCGCGTCGCGTCGCGGAACGCATGGGCATTCCGCCGGGATTTCTCGCCCACGTCCTGACTGACCTCGTCCGCGCGAGAATCGTGATCGGGATTACCGGTCGATCCGGAGGCTATCGCCTCACGGCGCCCGCCAGAGACATCGATCTCCTGCGCATCGTCGACGCCGCCGAGGACCAGGGCGACCTCCCCCGCTGCGTCATCCGCGGCGGGACGTGCCGAACCGGCGGTACCTGCGCCGTGCACGTCGCCTTCGAAACGGCAACGGCGGCGATGCGACACGAGCTGTCCTCGGCGAACCTCGCCGACCTCGCCCGGAACGACCGGGCCGATGGGATTCATCGCCCAGACCGATCACCGCCGCATGCGCTGCGGGCCGCCGACCAGGCGGCTCACGGATCCAGTCTCGCCTAGCAATGCACGGCCGCGCCACCTGAACGGACCGTCATCGTCGGGACGACAGGACCCAATTGACGGGCCGAACGGCCCATCCCGCTCGATCTGCCGCATCGGCCATACTCGTACTGCCTCGGTGTGTGTTTCGTCGGCCGGTCCGGCGCCCGCGGGCAGACAGGGGTCCTCGGACGACCCCAGGAGTCACACCATGCTGCGATCGCGACTCATCGGACTGCTTGCCGTGACGGCGCTCATCGGCGCCGCGTGTGCGCCGGCGGGCCGCATGCCGATGTGGACCTACACGCCGGGCGGTGCCAGTGGCCCGGCGGCAACCGACGGGCAGACCGTCGGCGGCGAGGTCGTCGGTACGCTCGATCTCGCATCCATCGACCTCGAATTCCAGCCCGCCGCCCTGACCGTCGCGAAGGCCGGCAAGCACGAGGTCAAGCTGACCAACAACGGCGCCATCCCGCACGACATCACCTTTGCCGACAGCACCACCAGCGGCATCGTGGATGCCGGACAGACCAAGTCGGTCACGGTCAACGTACCCGATGCCGGGATCACCTTCGTCTGCTCGATCCCCGGACATGAGGCCGCGGGCATGAAGGGCGCGATCACGGTCGA
>JBKKBB010000035.1:0-14455 GCA_046714395.1 Candidatus Limnocylindrales bacterium
AGGCCTGATGGAGAGGATTCCACGCAGTCCCGATGAAGCAGACCTACCAGCCCAAGAAACGACACCGCGCCAAGGAGCACGGTTTCCGCGCCCGGATGAGATCCTCGGGCGGTCGCCGCGTTCTCGCCGCGCGGCGGGCCCGCGGTCGGAAGCGCCTGTCGGCCTGACGAACGAGCGCGTCCCCAGCAGGTCGCGCATCGTGATGCTCTCCCGACCTCAGGATTTCAGTAACGTTCAGGAGCACGGGACCATGCGGTCCCACCCACTCCTCGCGGCGAGGATCCTGCGGACCGACCTCGAGACGACAAGGTTCGGAATGGCGACAGGCCGAACGCTCGGTTCGGCGGTCGTTCGGAATCGCACCCGGCGCCGAATTCGCGAGGCTCTACGGACAATGGAGGCGTCCATCCAGCCAGGCTGGGACGTGCTCCTGATCGCCAGATCGGCGCTCGTCGGGGCCGATTACGAGACACTGGTCAAGGTGCTGCACCGGCAACTCGCCCGGAGCGGCGTTCTGGAAGGGAGCAACGGTTGAAGCGCGTCGGCATCGGGTTGATCCACCTGTACCGATTCGCGTTCTCGTGGCTCCCGTCGTCGTGCCGCTACGAGCCATCCTGCTCTCGCTACACGGAGCAGGCGATCGAACGTCACGGCCTGCTCCGGGGCGGCTGGATGGGAGCTCGCCGGATTGCGAGTTGTCACCCTGGCAATCCAGGCGGCTACGACCCCGTCCGCTGAGCGAAGGATGCTGATGTGACGCTGCGAAACAGAATTGCCCGGCTGGCACCACTGCTGGCCATCGGGTTCGTGGCGCTGCTGGTCGCGGCTTGCGGACCCGGCAGCGAGGGCAGTCTCCCACCCGGGGTCACCGCGGTCCCGACCGCGACGCCGCCCGCCGGGATCCCCCTGACCGTGGCTCCCCTGCAGGCCGATCCGTTCAGCGTGCTGGCCTGGCTGTTCACGCCGATCTTCCAGATCTTCTTCATCACCCTCGTCCTGCTGGACAGGGCGACGGGGAACATCGCCATCGCGATCATCCTGCTGACCATCATCATCAAGGTCGTCCTCATCCCGATCTTCCGGAAGCAGATCGTGTCCACCCGGCGGATGCAGCTGATCGGCCCCGAGGTCAAAGAGATCCAGCGCCGCTTCAAGGGCGACCGGGTCAAGATCCAGCAGGCGACCGCGGCCCTCTACAAGGAACGGGGTGTCTCGCCCGCCGGGTGCCTGCCGGCGGTCCTGCAGATGCTGCTGCTGATCCCGCTCTACTCGGTCTTCAGCCAGGGCCTGCAGAACTTCAACCCGCAGGCGATGCTGGATGTCTTCGGGTTCAGGATCCTGGAACTGGGCTGCGACGCCGCGCCGGTCTTCAACGCCGCCGGTCACGTCCTCAATCCGTGCCTCAACCCGTCTGCCTTCGGCGTGGACTGGGGGATCCCCGAGGTGTTCCTCGGAACACCAGGTGCGCTCTTCTCCGGCCTCAGCCTGCTGGCGATCATCTCGGCGCTCGTCCAGCTGGTCGCCTCGCGCATGATGATGCCGCCACCGAGCGCCGCGGGCCTGGATGATCCGAACGTCAAGATGCAGCGGCAGATGGCCATCTTCCTGCCCTTCATCTCGCTGATCTACGGAAGCATCCTGCCGGCCGGGCTGTTCCTCTACTGGATCGGCTCGACCATCTTCTCGATTGCGCAGCAGTACCTCATCATCGGCTGGGGCGGGATGTTCCCGATCTTCGGCCGGACCCCCGGCTTTGCCGTGGGGCATGAACCGCGCTTCCCGGTCGCCGAAGAAGCGGCGCCGACCTCCTCCTCGCGCGCGGCGGGAGCGCCCGCGCGATCCAACACCGAACGGTCGCAACTTGACCGGTCCGCATCCGCGGCGGCTACCGTCCGCCAGCGCGGCCGACAGGGACGACGAGGGAGACGACGATGAACCTGAGCACACAAGCATCATGAGCGCCTATCGCGAATTCACCGGCAAGTCCGTCGAGGAGGCGCTTCGCCTCGCCCGTGAGGCGTTCAATGTGGGCCTCGACGACCTCGACTTCGAGATTCTGACCCCGGGCAGCCGCGGCGTCCTGGGCATGGGTGCTGAGCCCGCCAGGATCCTGGCCGCCCCACGGGCGGATCTCGGCGGCGCCGCGCCGAAGCGCGATGCGGCTGCGGCCCGTCCATTGCCACCGCCGCCGCCACGCGAAGATCGCCCCGACCGGCCGCGGCCCGACCGCGAGGGAGAGCGCGGGCCTCGTCGCGAAGACCGACCGCGCGAAGACCGACCGCGTCCGGATGAGCGGGGACCCCGCGTAGACGATCGACCGGATCGCCCGCGCCGCGAGGATCGCCCGCGCCGCGAGGATCACGTCGCGCCCCGCGGTGGCGGTGACCTGACCGCACACGAGGCAGCCGAGGTTTCGGCCTTGCGCGGATCTGTCGCGGTCGAGCGGGCCGAGCTCGAGGCGGCCGAGGCATCGCCCGAGGCGCTGGCCGCCGGAAAGGTCATTCTCGAGAAGCTGCTGGGCCTGATGGGCTTCGCGGTGACCGTCACCGTCGAGTCCGCCGAGACCAGTCGACTCAACGTGACCGGGGCGGGAGACGAGCGCGAGGCGCTCGGAGCGCTGATCGGTCGCAAGGGCGAGCGTCTCAGTGCGCTCCAGCACATCGTCAACCTGATGCTGTCACGCGAGATGGGGGCGTGGACGCGGATTCTCGTGGATGTCGAGGATTACCGCGGTCGGCGCGAGCGTCAGCTGCGCGAGATTGCCGAGCGCGCCGCGCAGCGCGTCATCGAGACCGGAAAGATGCTCCAGCTGGAGGCAATGCCGGCCCTTGAGCGACGCTGGGTACACCTGGCCCTGCGAAATCACCCGGATGTGGCGACGCAGTCGATCGGGGAAGAGCCAAACCGGCGGATCATCGTGTTGCCAAGGACAGGTTGAGGAGTACTTCTTCGCCCTACCGCAAGATGTGACGAGCGGCTAGGATGTCGCTCCGTCACGCACGTCGGGCCCCGCCCGTCTGCCCCTCGCCTCGGGAGCACCCGCAGGCGCACTGATCTCGCACGGCCGCTCTTCGGGGATACCGAATCGAATGGATGAACAAGTGCAACCGGACGTGACCCTCGTGGTCGCGCCAGCGGAGCCATCGGAGCCGGCGGACCAGGCCGCCGACGGTGAGGTGGCGGACCCGGTGGGGGCGCCGTCGGCTGGTCCGGCCGGGCGTGGAGTCTGGCGATCGGTCAAGCGGTTCGTGATCGCCTTCACCTTCGGCCTCCTCGCCGTCCTGACGATCTCCGCCGGTGCGCTCGCAGCGTATGAATCCTCGAATGACGGCCGGATCCTGCCGGGCGTCCGCGTCGGGTCGGTGGACCTGTCGGGGCTTGGGGCGGCTGCTGCGGCCGCCCGCATTCGCGAGGCCTACGAGTCGTTCGGGGAAGGCACACTCCTCCTGACGGCGGCCGGGACCGAGCGGACGGTCCCCTATCGGACGCTTGGTCGGCGCGTCGACGTCGAGGCGATCGTCGCACGGGCGCTCGCCGTGGGCCGCGATGGCCCGATGATCGAGCGCATCGCGGCGAACATCCGCATGTTCGTTCGCAGCATCGAGATCGATCCGCTGGTCACGATCGAGGGGGCGGCCCTGCGATTCGAGGTCACGGCCCTCGCCCAGGCCGTCGCCGTCGATCCAGTCGATGCCATGGTCCTCCCCGGCGAGACAAGCTTCGGGCTGGAGCCCGGCACGGATGGGCGCACGGCCGACATCGATAGCGCGTTCCGGGCCGCCGAGACCCTTCTGACAGACCCCGCGGCTCCGAGCTCGGTGCGCGTTGCCGTCCCGACCTCGATGGTCGAACCCTCGGTCACCAACCTGGAGGCTGGAGCGGCGCGGGATGCCGCCGAGCGGATCACGGCCGACATCACGCTCGTCGATGGCGATGACAGCTGGACGATCAGCGCCGCATCCATTCGCGGCTGGATTACGTTCGCGCAATCTGCCGAAGGAGGCTATGGGCCGGTGCTCGCCCGGGAGGGGTTCGAAGCCGGTCTCGGCACGGTTGCCGCGGACGTGTCAACTGCGCCCATCGATGCCACCTTCCTGTTCGGCGACGGCCAGGAGGTCGTCGGGGTGGCCAGCGCCACCGACGGTCGGGCCCTCGACATCGCGGCCACCGTCGACTCGCTCGTCCGGCTTGCGCAGCAGCGAGTGGCCGGCCTCATCGTCTCTCGCGTCGCGATCACCGTGGACAGCGTGGAGCCGGCGTTCACCACCGCCGAGGCGACCGAGAAGGCGCCGCTGATGAAACCGATCTCCGAGTGGACGACCTACTTCCCCATCGGCATCAAGAACGGCGGGGGCGTGAACATCTGGATCCCGGCCAGGGAGATCGACGGGTACGTCCTGCTGCCCGGGGAGTGGTTCGATTTCTGGGACGCCATCGGTCCGGTGACCCGTGAGAACGGGTACAAGGACGGCGGCGCGATCATCAACGGCAAGACCGAGCCGCAGGGTGCGCTCGCCGGCGGAATCTGCTCCACCTCCACGACGTTGTTCAACGCGGCCCTGCGCGCCGGTCTTGAGATGGGCGCCCGGCGCAATCACTACTACTACATCGACCGCTACCCGCTGGGGCTTGACGCAACGGTGTTCCAGAGCAGTTCGGGATCCATCCAGACCATGTCGTTCCGGAACGATACGGACAATCCGATCCTGATCCGCGGCACCGGTTGGTCCGTCGGCAGCAAGGGGTACGTCAAGTTCGCCCTGTGGTCCGTGCCGACCGGGCGGGATGTGGCGTTCTCGAAGCCCATCGTCATGAATGTCAAACCGGCGACCGACTCAACCGTTTTCACGACCGACCTGGCGCCCGGCGTCAGGGAGCGGATCGAATACCCCGTCGATGGCAAGGACGTGTGGGTGACCAGGACGGTCCGTGACGCCAGCGGTGCCGTCATCCATGAGGAGACCTACTACTCGCACTACGCTCGGATCACGGGCGTTCTCCAGATCGGAACCACGGCGACCCCGATCCCGACCCCGATTCCAACGCCCACACTCACTCCGACACCCGCTCCGGCCTGACCGTCAGGCGGTTGGCCCCGGGTCACCGTTGATCTGGCAGCTTGGGCAGAGGCCGAACAGCTCGAGACGGTGGAGGTCGATCCGGTACCCGCTTTCGGTCGCGATCCGCCGGACCACGCCGGCCAGACCCGCGTCGTCGAAATCGGTCGCGCGACCGCATCGGGCACACACGACATGATGGTGATGATCATCGGGTTCGCAGGCGATGTAGGCGTGATCGCCCGAGGGAAGGTCGATCCGCTCAATCGCTCCAACGGCTTCGAGGACCTCGAGAGTCCGGAAGATCGTCGCCCGGGCAATCCCAGGCTGGCGTCCCGCGGCGTCTTCGGCAAGATCAGCCGCAGTGAAGTGGCCCTGGCGCGCCGAGATGAGGTCGGCGACGGCCCGGCGTGGACCGGTCAGTCGATAACCGGCGCGGATCAATGCGGCCTGGGGCGACTCGGGCAGGTCGGCGATCGCGTTCACGCCGACAGGATACGCGGGCGCGTACTCCGGCCATGATCGACCAAACCGACGGCCGGGCAACCTGGGATATGGTGGAGATGGGGGAGAGTCGAACTCCCCGTCCAGAGCCCTTCGGCAGCAACCACTACGAGCGTGTCCGATCGTTTTCGTCAACCATCCAGGCGGGGATCGGCACTCTCCCGGTTGGTCCAGTCACGTGTCTCTAGATCGAGCTTGCTCCCGGGCTACGCGACGCTCATCCGGGCTGCAGCCCCGCTGAATGACGCTTCCACGACCCGCGGAACTGAGGTCGCTTCCACGCTCACCTTACCGCCTAAGCGGCGAGGGCGAGAGTCGACTGCTTGTTGGCAGTTACTTCGTTTTGCCGCCTGTTTAACGAGGCCTGACGGCACCTCGGCTCGCGTTCACTGTCAACTGGACCCTGTCGAAACCACGCATCCCCACAGGACCGAACGCTCGCTGGCGTCCGGCCAGAAGTCTAGCCGAGGTTGGGCGATTGGCAAACCGCTCCGCCGCCACCTGGGCCAGGATGGCTTGTCGGGTCGTCACCTCGGCTTCGGGCGGGCATCGTCTCGCCCCAGATACGATCGGGGGTCGTGGTAGGTGCCGGGAGCCGCGCTCTCGCGGCTCCGAAGGGGTGATTCCACGCTCGAGTCGTGCTCGGCCCACCGTCATGGTCGACTCCGACGTCGCCGAGTACGATCCGGGGTCGTAAATGGGCCCAGCGCACCGGCACGGCATGCCGCCGTGCCACGCGCTCCCCCGGCACGCTCGACCTACCAGATGTCGCCGACCGTGTAGCCCTCCGGAAAAGGATCGGTCGGGTCCACCATGTAGGAGGCCATGCCGGTGATCCAGGCGGTTCCGGTGATGGTCGGGACGACGGCCCGGTACGGACCCACGGTCGTCTCCTCGACGAGGTGCCCGGTGAAGACCGTGCCGAGGATGCCCTCGTGGCGGAACGGGTCGCCCAGCGCGAGCTGCCCCCTGGCGTGCAGCGCCGCCATCTTGGCTGAGGTGCCGGTGCCGCACGGTGATCGATCAATAGCCCCGGTCCACGTGGCCGGCCTCGCGAAATCGAGCGTTCCGGTCGATACCGTCACGACGTTCCGGCGCGTATTCGCGGGATCGTGGGGCGGGCCGGACAGTTGACCGATCGTGATCCCGGCGAATCCGGGCTGGTCCGGGTGGACCACCGGCAGCTGCTCGTTCGCGGCGGCCTTGATCAATTCGGTGATCCGCGTGATGTCGCGCCCCTCGTCCGGAGTGAGGCGGAGTCCGAATTGATCCGCCTCGGCGATCACGTAGAACATCCCACCATACGCCACGTCGACGGTCACGCTGCCCAGCGTGGGCACCTCCACGACAGCATCGAGGTGGGTCGCGAAGGCGGGCACGTTTCGGAACGTCACGCTCGTGACCTTGCCGTCGCGACACTCGCAGCGCAGCCGGATAAGCCCGGCCGGAGATTCGAGGACCAGCTCCGTCACGGGCTCGACCATCGGGACCATCCCGGTCTCGAGCAGGACGGTGGCCGTGCAGATCGTGTTCGTGCCCGACATCCCCGGGTACTCGATCTGCTCCATGATCACGTATCCGGCGGCGGCTTCTGGATTGGACGACGGCAGGACGAGATTGCAGTTGGCGGCCGGATACCCGCGCGGCTCCCGAAGCATCAATCGGCGCAGGTCATCTCCGTTCGCCTGGAGCCACGTCATCTTGTCAAACATGGTGTTGCCCGGCACGTCCAGAACGCCGCCCACGATGACCCGGCCCGGTTCGCCCGCGGCGTGGGCATCGACCGCCTGGATCGTCCGTGACAGCCGCACTCCGCCTCCTATCGTCCTCGCCGCGACTCGGCGACATCACGTTCCATCTGCCGACGGGCGTCCCGTTCGGCGATATCGCGCCGCTTGTCGTGGAGCTGCTTCCCGCGCCCGAGTCCCAGCTCGAGCTTGGCCTTGCCACGTCCCGTGATGTACAGGCGCAGCGGCACGAGGGTCAGGCCCTTCGCCTTCGTCTTGCCGAGCAGTTGATCGATCTCGGCCCGCCGCAGGAGTAGTTTGCGCTCCCGTTTGGCCTCGTGATTGTTCCGGCTCGCGCTCTCCCAGGGTGCGATGTGGGCGCCGATGAGCCACGCCTCGCCCCGATCGATCCGCGCGAACGAATCGGACAGGTTGACCTTGCCCGCCCGGATGCTCTTGATCTCCGTGCCGAACAGCACGATGCCGGCCTCCACCGTGTCCTCGATCGAGAACTCGTGGCGGGCTCTGCGGTTCTGGGCAATGGTCCGTTCGCCCATGCTGGGCGGCGCTCCTGTCCTGGGTTGGTTCGGTCCGTCTGGTCACGCAGCTCGAATGCTGCCCGGTTGGCGCATCCACACCCTGGTCGGTGCCTGCCTTGTTCTGAACGCAGAACGCCGGTCCTTTCGGACCGGCGTTCATAAGCGGCTTCCCACCCGCTCGGAAGACCGGTTAGACGGTCAGCTCCGGCGAGGTGGTGCAGCGACTGTGATACGACACTGCACATCACCTCCTTTCGTTCGCGGGTACCGTAGCCGATGAGAACGGCGCTGGCAACCCGCTGACGACGCATGTCCTTTAGGCGGCGCGTGGGAGCCCCAACCGGGTGGCACTCGAGCCGGTGAGAAACTCGACCGCTCGATCGAGGACGGGATCCTCGTCAGCCGGGGTGTCGGCCGGCACGTCAACAACGATGTCGGGCACGATCCCGACCGTGTGGATCCAGCGCTTCTCCGGCGTCAGCCACTTGGCCACCGTGAGCTTCACGCCGCCGGAATCGTTGTCGAGCTCGATCCAGGACTGGACCGTGCCCTTCCCATAGGAGGTTTCGCCGATGAGGGTGGCGCGACCCGTATCCTGCAGAGCCCCGGCCACGATCTCGCTGGCCGAGGCGCTGCCCCGGTCGATCAGGACGACGACCTGGATCGCGGGATCGGTCGCAACGCCGCCGCCGAGCGCGTCGGTCGCCGTCAGGGTGCCCTCGGCATCCTCTTCCCAGAAGACCGGGCCGTCCTCGACGAAGGCGCTCGCGACCTTGCGGGCCGCCGTCACGAAACCACCGGGATTGCCGCGCAGGTCCAGGATGATCCTGGTCTGACCCTTGTCGATGGCTGTCTGAACGGTCTCCACGAACTTGGCTGCGCCGCCGTCCGAGAAGCCGGTGAGCCGAATGTACGTGATCGAGCCGCCGGCGAGTTCCTCGGTGATCAACTCGCGCTGATGCACGACGTCGCGGGTGATCGTCACCTCGTAGGGGGCCAGGCCGGTGCGCTCGATGGTCAGGGTCACGGTGGTGCCTTTCTTGCCCCGGATCCTGTCTCGCGCCTCACTCGGTGTCAGGCCGTTTACCGACGACCCGTCGACCTCGGCGATCACATCGCCAGGCTGCAGACCCGCCGCCGCGGCCGGACTGCCGTCCAGCGGGGCGACGACGACCAGTCGGCAGTCGGCGCTGAAGAGGGCGCAATCGATGGTCTCGCCGGCGGCATTGACCGTGCCGATCTCGGCCCCGATGCCTTCGAATTCGCCCGAGATGTCCTCGAGCGTGTTGCGAAACTCCTCGGACGTCAGGTACGAGGAATACGGATCGCCGACTGCCTCGACCATGCCCTTGATGGCGCCCTCGATCAGCGCCTTCTGGTCAACCGGCCCCAGGGCGTAGCGATCCCGGATCGCCTCGTACACATCCCAGAACGGTTGGAACGCGGCCTGGTCCGCCGCCGGCGTGCCTGGTTGGGCAGCCTGGCGCTGGCCGAGGACGTAGCCGGAGGCGAACAAAGCGCCGCCACTGAGCAAGACGACCAGGACGATCGCCAGACCGACCAGGAAGGCGCCACGCCCGCGGGGTATTGAGGGCAGCGTCACGGCGGCCTGGGTCATCGCGGTTGCGGGCGCATCTGTGCCCGGAAGCGGCACGTCGTTGTCAGTTGGTGACGGGGCGTCGGGGAGCATCGGTTCCGATTTCCTCATTCGGTGGTCGCGAGCCGGGTGGCGTCTGCGCCTGCCGGCTTCGAGCGTGGTGCGGACAGCCTACACGGCTACTCACCAACCCTACCGGTGCGCTGCCGGGCACGGTTTGATCGTGACTGAAACAACACGCAGCTTTGGCCGGGCCTTCACCCGATCGGGCGAATCGGGTTTGCCGCGCGGCAGAGGCCGTGCAGCCTTGGCGGCCGCAGTCAGCGAATGAGGTACGTCCGGACCGACACGAACGCTCCGACCACACCGAGCCCGACGCCAGAGCCGATCACCAGCACCGCGACGTCGCGCGCGATGGCCCCGACGCGGATCGGGAGGACCCGAAAGAACTCGAACATAAACCTGTTCAGCGGGTCCGCGGCCGCGCCGATGACCGCGAGGGTGATCAGGGCCCCGAGCAGCCCGACCAGCGCCCCCTCGAACACGAATGGCCATCGGATGAAGGCGTCGGATGCGCCGACGAGGCGCATGACTTCGATCTCCTCGGCCCGGGCGACGACGGCCAGCCGGATGGTATTGATGATGATGAACAGGACGATGGCCGCGATCACGGCGAGGATCACGATCCCCGCCGAGCGCAGGAACTCGGTGACCGTCAGGACCCGATTGACCAGATCGGTGATGTTCTTGACCCGCTCGACCAGCGGATCGGCGCGCAAGGCGTCGGTCACCGCGGAGAAGTCGGCTGGATCGCGCAGCTTCACCTCGAGGCTCGCATGGAGCGGGTTCGTGTCGAGGTAGGTCGTGAGGTCCTCCTCGCCCTGCGCGGCTCGCGCCTCGCGGAAGCGTGTGAGTGCGGCATCCTGGGACACAAAGTTGACCTCACGGACCTCGGGTAGCCCGCTGATCCGCAAACGCAGGGCCTCGATCTCTGAATCCGTCGCCGTCGCTCGAAGGTCGGCCACGACCTCGACCTTCTGCTCGACGAACTGGAGGCCTGCCAGGAGCCCGTTCTGGACGATGAAGAAGCCCGCCAGGAGGAGCAGCATCAGGGTCATCGTGGCCGTTGCCGCGATGCTCATGGCGCCGTTCCGCCAGAAGCCCTGCCAGGCACGCGAGAGGCTGAACACGAAGAACCGGAGCATGCGGATCAGCCCTGCCGGTGGTAGCGGCCGCCGACCTCGTCACGGATCACCCGACCATCTTCGAGCGCGATCACGCGCTTTCTCAGCGCGGTCACGATGTCCGCGTTGTGGGTGGCCATGAGGACGGTCACGCCGAGCTCGTTGATCCGCAGGAGCAGCTGGATGATCTCCCAGCTGATCAGCGGATCTAGGTTGCCGGTGGGCTCGTCGGCGATCACCAGGCGGGGGCTGTGGACAAGCGCGCGGGCGATTGCCGTGCGCTGCTGCTCGCCACCGGACAGCTGCCGCGGGAACTGCTCCGCCTGCCCGTTCAAACCGACCAGTCGAAGGGCGCGCTCGACGGCCGGGCCGATCTGCCGACGGGGCGTACCGGTGACCTCGAGGGAAAAGGCGACGTTCTCGCGGACTGTCTTGGTGGGAAGCAGCTTGAAGTCCTGAAAGACGGTGCCGATCTTGCGACGGACACGGGAAACCTTTCGACGGGGCAGGCGAGCGAGGTTTTCGCCGTCGAAGAAGACCTCCCCCTGGGTCGCCAGTTCGTCACGGATGACCAGTTTTATCAGCGTGGATTTGCCCGCACCGCTCGGGCCGACCAGGAAGACGAAGTCGCCCTCGGGAACGACGAGATCGACGTCGCGGAGCGCCTCGCGGCCGTTCGGATAGCGCTTCGTCACATCGTTCAGGACAAGGACGGCCGGTCGCTCGGCGCCGGGTTGGGCACGCCGATCGGGCTCGAGTGAGCCGGCCACGGGCCACGCTGCGCCATCGAAGTCGCCGATTGGGTGCGTGGCGTCACTCGTGGCTGGGGGCTGGGCGTCCGCCGCTGTCGTCGTCAAGATCGGCTCCGCGGTTTCGCGCGGCGATCGTCCGGAGATCACCACGACCTCGCGAGACTCCGGGCCCGGGGCACTTCGGAGGGAGCCACGTCGAGCCTGAGGCTACCACTGCCCTGGGACGACGGGCAACCCCGGGAGGTCGCGACTACAGGAGCCCCGGAGAAGCCGGTTGGTAGCGGGCGAAGTCTCCGAACGGTCGCGACCAGCACAACAGGACCGGGAAACCCTCGATGCGGAGTCCGGCCCGGATCAGGGTCTCCAGGGTCGGACCCGCGGCCCCGGTGACCCACATGGCGGACGCTCCGCGAGGTGGCACGGCCGACAGGAGGTGTGCGCTGACCGGCGCGTGCAGGTCCGCGTCCCGGACGGCGATCGGCCCGATCCTTCCCACTTCCGACGTATAGCCGTACGCGATTAGCCGTCCCGCCTCGTCGCGATAGGTGAAGCCCATCCGTCCCTGCCGGCGCAGGAAGTCGTGGTCCTCCGGGTGGGAGTAGCCCAGGACCTCCCGGTCCAGCCCGGCCAGCTCGGCATCGAGCCCGCGATCGCGCTCGGCTGGGGTCGAGGCGTCGAGATGATGGGCGGTGACGCTGGCCGGCAGTGCCGGCAGGGCGTCGGGACGCGTCGGTCGGCCGACCACGTTGAACATGGGCAGCCGTGGGCTCATCCCGCGCGACGCGTAGAGGCCGTTGGAGATCGGCTGGGCGGCGTCCGTGGCCACAGCCAGACAGGCCCCGTCGGATGGCATGACCTCGTCCAGCAGCAGCGCACCGATGCCCGCGCGCTGCTCGCCCGGGCGGACGAAGAGCATGGATAGAAACCAGACCTGCCCGCGACGAACCGCGGCGCAGAATCCGACCTGGCGCTGGTTGCCCGACGCGTCCGTCCGGATGGCGACGCGAAACAGATCCGGATCGGTAGCCTGCATGTGGGCGTGAAGCTGGCGAACTGCTGGATTGTCGGACGGAATTTCCATCTGGCCAAGCGGCAGCAGGTAGTCGTTGAGTCCCTCCCGCCAGGTCACTTCGCAGGCCGGCAGGTCGTCCCGGCTCGCGCGGCGAATTGTGACCCCGTCGGGCGCCTTCACTCGGCGTCGTCAGTCCCGTCGCTCGACGGTGGGCGTCCGGTCGCCAGGCGCTCCAGCTCGGCCTGCATGAACGTGTCCAGATCTCCGTCCAGGACACCACCTGTGTTCGAGGTCTCGTAGCCAGTCCGCAGGTCCTTGACCATCTGGTACGGGTGGAGGACGTAACTCCGGATCTGATTCCCCCAGCCGGCGGTGACATGCTCGCCACGGAGTTTGCGGAGCTCCTCCTCACGCTTCTCCAACTCCAACTCGAGCAGGCGCGACTTCAGGACGCGGATGGCCAGCTCGCGGTTCTGGACCGCGGATCGCTCGTTCTGGCAGGTGACCACGATGCCGGTCGGAAGGTGGGTCAGCCGGATCGCGGACTCGGTCTTCTGGACGTGCTGACCGCCCGCCCCCGACGAGCGGAAGGTGTCGACCCGGATATCGTCGAAGTTCAACTCGATCTCCACGTCGTCGTCGGCCTCGGGCATGGTCTCGACGAGGGCGAAGGTCGTCTGGCGGCGCTTCTGCGCGTCGTACGGGCTGATCCGGACCAGGCGGTGCACGCCGCGTTCGGCGCGAAGCCACCCGAACGCGTTTCGCCCGGCCACCGTGACCGTTGCACTCTTGATCCCGGCCTGCTCGCCCTCGGTCGAATCCACGACGTCGGTCTTGAACCGGTGACGCTCGGCCCAGCGGAGGTACATTCGAAGGAGCATCTCCGCCCAGTCGGTCGCCTCCGTGCCGCCGGCGCCGGCCGAGATCGTGAGGACCGCGTTCTTGGCGTCGTACTCGGCCGAGAACAGGAGCAGGGTTCGTTCGCGCGCGAACAGCGCGGAAAGGGCGTCGCCCTCTCGCTCAAGCTCCGTCTGCAGCTCCTCGTCGGGAGTCTCGGCGAGCATCGCCAACAGCTCGAGGAGGTCGTCAACACGCTTTTCGATGCCCCGCCAGAGGACGAGCTCATCTCGGAGGCCCTCCGCTTCGCGAAGGACGGACTGGGCGGCGCGCTGGTCGTCCCAGAAGTCCTGTTCACCGGCGCGCGCATCGAGTGAGGCTAGGCGCGTTTCCTTGGCCCCGAGGTCAAAGACGCCCCGACGTCGACCGGATCCGCTCCGCGAGGTCGGCGATGGACGACGCGTCCATCAGTTCCGCACTCGGAGGTCCTGGAGCAAGATCGGACGGAGCTCGATGAGTCGGAGGGCCGACTTGCTCCGGGCGACGACGGGGTTCACGCAGGGGCAGTAGCCGTTGTGAGGACAGACGCCGCAGTTGCCGTCGCAATCAAGGGCTGCTGCGTAACTACAGTTCCGGCAATCGCGCTCGCACGCGATCAGATCCACAAAACTGGCTTCTTCGGCCTGCTTCACAAATCCCTCTCTCAACACACCTTGGGCACGGCGGGTGGGGCGCGGGGGGCTGCCGGTGGGACACTGCGGTCCCGGTGCACGGGAAGTTCTGCCGAGTATAGGTGCGTGCGGCGAGATCGCCAAGAGGCAACCTGCGATTTTCGGCATGTTTGGGCCGTCGATCGCCCGCATTTGCGCGCGAAACCCCGCCAAGCCCCGCGAAACCCCGCCAAACCTCGCAGAACATCGCCGAAACGGGGCGGCCGGGTCCGGAAGCCGCCGTGATTCCGCGGGATTCCGGCGGCCTATCGGTCGAGGGTCGGTTCCTCGAGCAGCAGGTGGCCACCGCCGACGAAGTAGATCGCGAGGGCGCCGAGCTCGTGGACAATCGCCTCGGTCCGCCGACGATCGTCGACGTCAACCGGCCCGCTCATCGTCGGTGAACCCCACGCGCTGATGCCCTCATCGGTCGCGATCCGAAGGACACGGAGCATGTGTGTCCGATCGCTGACGAAGACCGCCGAGGTCAGCCCACGGGCACGCAAGATCACGGCGACCGCTTCAGCGATTCGAGG
>JBKKBB010000036.1:0-2614 GCA_046714395.1 Candidatus Limnocylindrales bacterium
GCTTACAGATCCTGGCGATCGACCTGCGGAAGGGGTGGGTCAGGTGGAGCGGGAGACGAGGTTCGAACTCGCGACATTCAGCTTGGAAGGCTGACGCTCTGCCAACTGAGCTACTCCCGCCCGGGCAACGTCGCCGGGGCGCGGCGACGAGCGCAGCCTAGCACGCAAGGGCCGGAGCCTCGGTCAGCCCCTCTCGCGTCCGCCGTCCCGGGCGGACGCACTTCTGTAGAGTGGCTTCATGAGCACGCCGCACGTTGTCATCATCGGTGGCGGGATCGTCGGCACGGCTGCCGCGGCGCTCCTGGCGCAAGGTGGCGCCCGGGTCACGATCTACGACCGCGACGGACTCGCATCCGGCGCGTCGGGAGCCAACTCCGGCGTGGTGCAGTATCCGATTGACCCCGCGCTGGTGCCGCTGTTCCTGGAGACGGTCGTGCTCTACCGCGACCTGTCGGCCGCGGACGCCGGGTTCCAGCTCCCGCTCGAACCGGCCGGACTGCTGTTCGTGTCGCGGGATGGGGATATCGTTCGGCGGCGAGCAGCAGCGCTCGCCATCACGGATCCGGTCCTGCGGCCCGAGGTCGTGGAGGGCGCCGTCCTGCAGGCGCTCGAGCCGACGTTATCGCCAGACATTGCCGCCTGCCGCGTCCTGACCGGGTACCCGGTTCCGCCGGCGGCATCGACCTATGCCTATGCCACGCTCGCCGAGCGACGTGGGGTGACGATTCGGGTAGGCAAGGCCGCCACGCCGGAGATCGTCGGTGGCCAGTGCGTCGGGGTCCGGGTCGATGGTCGGTTGGTGCCGGCGGACGCTGTGCTCGTGGCCGCCGGACCCTGGAGCTCCGCGCTCATTGATCCCGGCGGGCGATGGCGTCCAATCCGGTCCGTCTGGGGTGTCGTCGTGGAGGCCGAACTCGCCTCGCCGCCGCGCCATGTCCTCGAGGAGGCCGAAATCGAGGCCTCAATCGGAGCATTGGGGCCGGCGAGTGCCACCTCGTCCGATTCCGATGGGCCGGCAACCGCGGTCGACGAGGCTGAGGGAGAACGGTTCAGCCTCATCACGGCCGCCGGCGTAAGCGCGGTCGGGTCGACGTTCCTGGAGCGCAGGCCTGAACCGGCCTCGTGGACGGTCCCGCTCCTCCAGCGCGGGAGTCAGTTCGTTCGTGGTCTCGCCGACGCGGCGATCCGTGGCGTGCGGGCATGCGCCCGGCCCATGGCCGAGGACCGCCGCCCGCTGATCGGGGCCGTGCCGGACGTCGCTGGCCTGTACGTCTGTGCGGGGCACGGGCCGTGGGGCATCTCCACCGGGCCGGCATCCGCCCGGCTTGTGGCGGACCTCATCCTGGGTCGCGCGGTCGCGATCCCGCCGGAGCTGGGCGCCGGGCGTTTCGGTTCCCCGCTTGGCGCTGAGGGGCCAGTCGCGGCGCTGCCATGACTGGGTTGACCAGGCCTCAGGCCCTCATCGAGAGGATCCGTGGCGCCGTCATCGGGGACGACGAACCGGTCATGGGGCCGTACGGTCTGCGCCGCGCGGCTCAGGCCTCGCCGAGCGGCACGCCCATGACATTGAAGCCGCCATCCACATAGACGACCTCGCCGGTTACCGCCGACGCGAGATCCGAGCACAGCCAGAGCGCCGTCTTGCCGACGTCTTCCGGGGTGATGTTCGCACGGAGCGGGGCCACGTCGGCGAACGACCCATAGAGCTTCTTGAACCCGGCGATTCCCGCGGCCGCCAGCGTCCGCACGGGTCCGGCGCTGATCGCGTTGACCCGGACACCGTCTGGGCCCAGGTCGGCGGCGAGATAGCGGACGCTCGCTTCGAGCGCTGCCTTGGCGACGCCCATGACGTTGTAGTGCGCGACAACCTTCTCCGCGCCGTAGTAGCTGAGCGTGAGGATGGCCGAGCCGGGGTGGAGCAGCGGACGAGCCTCGCGCGCCAGGGCGACCAGCGAGTAGGCCGAAACGTCGAGCGCCAGCGCGAACCCTTCTCGCGAGGTATCCACAAAACTGCCCTCGAGGTCCTCTCGTCGGGCAAAGGCGAGGGCATGTACGAGGATGTCGATCTGGCCGTGGGCCGCCTGCCACTTCGCCATGACGGCACGGATCTCGTGGTCCGACTGCACATCGCAGGGTTCCACGAAGTCGGCGCCGATGGAAGCCGCGAGCGGCCGAACGCGACGCTCGAGGAGGCTCTCCATCGACGAGAAGCCGACCGTCGCACCGGCGTCGTGAAGCGCTCTCGCGATGCCCCAGGCGATCGAATGATCGTTGGCGACGCCGAAGATGAGCGCCTTCTTGCCGTCCACCAGTCCCTTCACGTCGCCCTCCGTTGTCCCCGGCACCATCGGCCTCGCCGGAGACTACCATCGGCGGATGACCCCGATTGCCCGCGTCACCACCGCTCCTTCGACCGACCTGCGCGAGGCGCTGCGTGGTGTCCGCGCCCTCGTCCTCGACGCCGACGGGGTGCTGCTGTACGCCGGGAAGCCACTTCCGGGTTCGGTGGAGGCCCTCGAAAAGCTTGAAGCGGCAGGCGTCCCGCATCGCGTCGTCACGAACTTCTCGTTGGCCCATCGGGAGAGCCTCGCGGCCGGCGTGTCCCGCCAGTTCG
>JBKKBB010000037.1:0-16098 GCA_046714395.1 Candidatus Limnocylindrales bacterium
CCCCCGCTCCCTTGCGCCGGGGGCCCCGGGGGTTACAAATCGGGGGGGCGGGGGGTTGTGGGCGCCGGCCCCCGCCCACATCACTGCAGGTGTTCGATCAGGCGCCCTGGTTCGCCTCGCGCTCGTATTGGGCGTCGAGCTTGGCCCACTGCTCGTTCTCTTCGCGGGCCGTCACGACGTGCCACGCGACCCAGAGGATGGCCACGATGATCGAGAGCGCAACCTCCGCGCCCTGGAATGGGTGGAGGAGGGTGATCTCGGCGGGGTTGTTGAACGATTGAAGCCCGGTGGGCATCGTCAGTTCCTCCTGTCTCTGGTCATGCGGTTCCCCGGGCTTCCCGTCGCTCGATGGGCTCGAAGTCCGTATCGATCTCGGGGAGGTACGGGTACCCGTCGCCAGTGGTGTCGGTATCCAGGCCGGCGAGTTCGACGCGACGCGGAATGCGGAGCATCCCGATCTTCTTGAGGAAGCGGGAGAGCACGTAGAACGGCAGGAACCCGAGGACGCCGAACATGATCACGGCGCCGATCAGGTTGCCGATCGGATTGATGGCCGGGAAGCCGTCCGGCGTAACGCCGAACCACGGGGCGGCGCTGCCGACGACGGGCGCCGCGGCGGGGTAGCCCCACAGCAGGAACCCGGCGATGACGACGCCGAAGAAGCCGGAATAGCCATGGACGGCAACCGCGCCCACGGCATCGTCGATCTTGAAGCGGCGCTCCACGTAGTAGTGGCCCTTGTAGGCGATCACGGCGCCGGCCGCGCCGACGAGGATGGCCTGCAACGGATGGTAGAGATCGTTCCCGGCCGAGGCGGCGATGATGCCGGTCAGGCCGCACGACAGCACCCAGTACGGATCGCCCTTGGAAAGGTAGTACCCGGCCATGAGGCCGCCGGAGAGCGCCATCAGGAAGTTGAACGTGATGGCCGACAACGTGGTCGGCATCAGGTAGATGTTGGTTGCCGAGAAGAACGGCTCGCCTTCAGTGCCGATATTCCAGACGGGAATATTGCACGCGGCATAGAACCCCCAGAAGCCCGTGTACACGAGCAGGAGGCCGATCGAGGCCATCCAGACGTTGTGTGGCCGGATGTTGCGGATCTCTCCGTTCGGGCCGAACTTCCCGATCCGCGGCCCCAGGACCACGAGCACGCCGAGGGCGGCGCCGCCGGCGATCGCGTGAATGACGCCGGATGCGTACGCGTCGTGGTAGCCCATCAGCTGGACCATCCAGCCACCCGGAGCCCAGCCCCAGGCCGCGTCGATGATCCAGAGGACAGACCCGATGAGCACGGCCATGATCAGGAACGCACTCGTCTTGGTTCGTTCCATGATCGCGCCGGAGATGATCGATGCGGCGGTCCACGAGAACAGCAGGAACGCTGCCCAGAAGACGCCGGTGATGCGGTCCGCGAGATTCGGGGCCATGGCGGGCGACCATGGATAGAAGCTTGCCGCTACTTCCGGAACGCCGCCGTTCAGGAACGGGCCGTTGACGAACGCGAAGTAGATCCACCAGCCGAACAGGAAGAACGTCACCGTCACCACGGGGATGACCATGATGTTCTTGACCAGGATGTGCTGGAGGTTCTTTCGCCTGGCCACGCCGACTTCGTACGTCGCGAAGCCGACATGGATGAGGAACATCATGACGACCGTCACCCAGTAGTAAAACTCGGTGAACAGGACGTTCAGGGAATTGGTCAGATCGGTCATACCCTCCCTTTCCGATACGTTATCGATCAGGTGCGCGACGACGCCATCCGGTCGTCGCTCGTGGAACGCCGGGGCTGCGCAACGACCGGGTGAGCCTCCTTCCTTTCCTAGACCGCGCCGGTGCGCTCGTCCATGTCGAGCTCCACCGTGATTGACAGGAATCGCGCTGGCAGGACGTTCAGACGTTCCGGTCCATGGGGGATCTGGCCATCGAACATGAGCGAGTCGCCGGGCTCCATCGGGTAGGTGTGGCGACCGTAGCGGTAGACGAACGAGCCCTCGAGGCCGTACAGGAACTCGATCCCGAGATGCTGGAACAGCGGAAAGGTCTCGCGCTGTTCGGTCAACGTCACCAGGAACGGCTGGACGTGGCGCTGCGAGCCCTTCGCGGCCGCGAGCAGTTCGTAGCGGTGGCCGTGGCGGGTGCCCTGGCGGACCAGCTCGATTCCTTCGCCGGCGCGAACGTGTGACGCGTCGCGCTCCTCCTCGAAACCCCGGAAGAATGTCGTCACCGGGACTTCGAGCGCCTGGGATAGACGCGCCAGCGTCCGCAGACTCGGGGACGTCTGGGAATTCTCGATCTTGGAGATCATGCCCAGCGAGAGACCGGCACGGTCGGCGACGTCCTGAAGAGTCAGGGACAACCGTCGCCGCTCCTCGCGCAGGCGGCTGCCGATGGCCTGGTTGATGGCGTCCTCGAGGAACGCTGACTCATCCTCCAGCAGGGTCGATAGCGCCCCGTCCGTTCCTGGCATCGGCCGCTCCACGGGTGCGACCGCAGCCTGGGCAGTCGCCTCCGCAGGGTACACCATCAGGAAAGTCAATAAAGCCGTTCTCGACCACGCTAGTTGCATCGTAGTGGAACCTGCCATATGATCTTCCCTGCGGGTGAAGTCAGTCGCCTCAATCGCTCTTGGACGCTCCTTCACGCGCGTTCAACCCGTGGTGGAGTTGGATCATGTGTGGCATCGCCGGCTACCTGTCCAAGCGCGACGCTCCGGAGCCGGTCGGCCGATTCATGCTGGACATGCTCACGAGCCTTGCGCGGCGCGGCCCGGACTCGGCAGGAAAGGCCCTTTTCCGGAGTGAACCGGGCCACCGCGACGCGTGCTGGATCCGGCTTCCGGAGTCGGGTGACCCCGAAGTGCACGAGCGCCGGATCGTGGCCCAGCTGGCGATGCTCGGCAACGTCGGAGCCGTCGAGCGGCACCTCGGAGTCCTCCGGGTCGAGCTGGCGACGAACGCCGATCCGACTGCGATCCGCGAGGCCGCCGAGCGTGGCTCGAACGACGTGGAGGTCATCAGCCTCGGGCGTCAGCTGGAGCTCGTGAAGCAGGTCGGCCACCCCGACGAGCTGAAGAACTTGATTGGCCTGGACGCGTTCCGCGGCAGCCATGCCATCGGCCATACGCGCCTGTCCACGGAAAGCAAGGTGGACCTGTCCCACTCCCAGCCGTTCTGGGCACGGGGCGCGGCGGACGTCGCGACCGTTCACAACGGGCACATCACGAACTACCACAAGATGCGCCGCCTGTACGAGCAGCGCGGCGTCCGTTTCTTCTCGGAGAACGACTCGGAGATCATTGGTGTCTACATCGCGGACAAATTGGAGCGCGGTCTGACCCTGGAGGCGGCGCTCGAGGCCTCGCTCGACGATCTCGACGGCAGCTTCTCGTACCTGGTGGCGAGCGGCGACGCGATCGGGTTCGCCCGCGACCCGTTCGCCCTCAAACCGCTGATCACCGTCGAGACGGATGACTACGTGGCCATCGCCAACGAGGAGATGGCAATCAGGACGGCGCTCGGATCCGCGGGCGTCGCGCACGAGCCGTCCGGACACGTCTCCCGCGTGTGGCGACGATCCGAGTTCGCCGTTCCGGCCGCCGTGGCGTGATGACTGGGTCGAGTGACATCCGGTCAGGCGTTGAAATCGACGCCTCCTTGCGGCCGCTGCGCGAGGTCAATCAGGCCATCCGTGCGGCGCTGGCCGACTCGAAGTCGGTGACCGTCCGCGAAGCCGGGGCGCGACACAGTCTGGGCGTCGCCCTCCTGACCCCGGGTGAGGTGACCTTCGACGGCAGCGTCGGCTACTACTGTGGGGGGATGAGTGACGGCGCCACCGTGCACGTCACCGGCAGCGCCGGCTGGGGCGTTGCCGAGGGCATGCTCTCCGGGACGGTGGTCGTGGACGGAAACGCCGGCAACAGTGCCGCGGCATCCATCCGCGGCGGCACCGTCGTTGTGCGTGGCGATTGCGCAGCTCGCGCCGGGATATCAATGAAGGGCGGCCGCCTGCTCATCGCCGGAAACGCCGGCTATATGACCGGGTTCATGATGCAGAAGGGGTACATCGCGATCGCCGGCGATGCGGGCGAGGCGTTGGCGGACTCAATGTATGAAGGAACGATCTACGTCGCCGGCGCGATCGCCTCGCTCGGCAACGACGCCGTCGTGGACGACGCCTCGGAGGAGGATCAGGCGATGCTTGAACGCGCGTTTGCCGACTTTGACCTGCCCAGACCCGGGCACTTCCGCCGGATCATCGCGGGCCGGAAGCTCTGGAACTTCGAGACCCACGAGCTCGATACCTGGCGAGCCGCGCTGTGACCCACGATCCCGCTCGCCGCGACCCGCAGGGGCTCAGGACCAGCCCGATCTATACCCCGTCGGTGATCGGGGAGATCCAGGAGAAGGCGGCATTGGGTCGGTACCTCATGCGCGGCTTCGGTACCTTGCGAACGAGACCATTGCCATCGCTGGATGACCTGACCTTCCTGCCGGCCTCGCTGACCCGGATTCCGCTCGAGGGCTATCGCGAGAAGTGCGTCACCACGACGGTGCTGGGGACCCGGTACGCCGAGCGGCCGATCTCGCTGGACATCCCGATCATGATCACCGGGATGAGCTTCGGCGCGCTGTCGCTCAACGCCAAGGTCGCCCTCGCCCGTGGCGCGAGCAAGGTCGGCAGCTCCACCACATCGGGTGATGGCGGGATGCTCCCTGCGGAGCGCGAGAACTCGAGGACCATGATCGTCGAGGTCCTGCCCAGCCGCTACGGAGCCAACGTCCACCACCTCCGTCAGGCCGACGGCATCGAGCTGACCATCGGCCAGGGCGCCAAGCCTGGGACCGGCGGTCTGCTCCTGGGCTCCAAGGTGTCCGAGGAAATCGCCGCCATCCGCGACCTGCCGACCGGCGTCGATCAGCGCTCGCCGGCCCGTCATCCGGACTTCCTCGGACCCGATGACATGAACCTCAAGATCGAGGAGCTGCGCGAGGCGACCGACTGGCAGGTCCCGATCTTCGTCAAGATCGGCGCCACCCGTACGTTCGACGACGTGAAGCTGGCGGCCAAGTGCGGCGCCGACGTCGTCGTCGTGGACGGCATGGAGGGCGGCACGGCCGCGTCGCCGGAGATCCTCCAGGATCACACGGGGATCCCGACCCTGGCCGCGATCGTGGAAGCACGCCGCGGGTTGGAGGACATCGGCATGCTCGGCCAGGTCCAGATCATCGCCGCCGGCGGGATCCGCAGCGGCGTGGACGTGGCCAAGGCACTGGCCCTCGGCGCCGACGCCTGCTACATCGGAACTGCCGCGCTGATCGCCCTCAACTGCAACGCCCCGCTCTACCTCGAGGACTACGCGGCGCTCGGAACCGAGCCCGGCGCCTGTCACCACTGCCACACCGGGCGCTGCCCGGTCGGCATCACGACCCAGGATCCGGAGTTGACGGCACGCCTGCCGGTCGATGAGGCCACGGATCGCGTCGCCAACTTCCTGACCGCCATGACCCTCGAGGTCCAGATGCTGGCGCGGGCATGCGGCAAGGCGAACATCCACGATCTGGACCCGGACGATCTTCGTGCCCTCACGCTGGAGGCCTCCGCTATCACCGGGATCCCGCTGGTGGGGACGCACTGGGTCCCCGGCGCGTCGACCGGACTCGGCTGAGGGCCGCCTCCGTGTCGTTCCTGATCGGGTGTCCGCTGTGCGGGCCCCGAGACGTGGTCGAGTATCGATACGGGGGCGAAGTCCAGACGCGCCCGGCTCCCGGGTCCGGGCAGGCGGACTGGTCTGGCTATCTGTACGGCCGCCAGAACGTCGCCGGCGTTGAACGCGCCTGGTGGTTCCACCGATCCGGCTGCCGGCGCTGGTTCCAGGCTGAACGGGACACCCGGACGAACGAAGTCCGCCGGGTCGGCTGGACGCTTACGCCACCGATCGCACCGGGCACGACCGATGGCTGATCGGCGCCTGGCCGCCCCCGCCGGTCAGGAACTCCGCCGCGAGGAATCGATCGAGTTCCAATTCGACGGCCGCCGACGCGCCGGCATGGGTGGCGACACGATCGCGTCCGCGCTGACCGCGAACGGGGTCGAGGTCCTGTCGCGAAGCTTCAAATACCACCGGCCGCGTGGGGTCATGTGCGCGACCGGCCGCTGCCCCAACTGTCTCGTGGAAGTGGATGGCGAGCCGAACGTGCGCGCCTGCGTAACGCCGATCTCACCGGGCATGCAGGTGCGCAGCCAGAACGCGTGGCCGTCTCTGCGGCGCGACCTGCTCAGCCTGACCGACCGATTCGACCGGTTCTTTCCGGTCGGGTTCTACTACAAGACATTCATCAGGCCACGGGTCTTCTGGCCACTGTACGAAGCCGTCCTGCGCCGGATCGCCGGTCTGGGACGCGTGGACATCAAGGCGCGCCCGGACCTGCATCCGCGCAAGCGTCACCTCCACGCGGACGTCGTCGTGATCGGCGGCGGGCCGGCCGGCTGCCTCGCGGCGCTCGAGGCGGCGGCCGCCGGCTCGAGGGTCCTCCTGGTCGACGACGGAACGCGGCTGGGCGGGCATCTCCGGACACGCTTGCGTCCCGTGGACGGCGACCCCCGCATCGCCGATCTGCCCGGGCCACAGGCGGCCGCACGGCTGGCCGAGCTCGTGGGCGCCGAGCACGGGATCGAATATCTCGCATCCGCGACCGCGATCGGCATCTACGACGGCGGCCTGGTGGGCATCACCAAGGGCTCGACATTCGTCCGGGCACGCGCCGCTCGGATCGTGCTCGCGACCGGTGCTGCCGAGCGCCCGATGCTGTTCGACGCGAACGACCGTCCAGGAATCATGCTCGCCTCCGGCATCCTCCGGCTCGCCCATCTCCACGGCGTCCGTGCCGGGGCGCGCGCCATCGTCGTGACCGACGATGACCACGGTTATCGTCAAGCTGCCGAGTTGATCGCCGCCGGGATCCCGGTTGTCGCGATTCTCGATGCACGCCCCGCGTCCGCAGACCGCCCAGAGCCGGCGGAGGCGAACGGCATCCGGGCATCCGGCGCGGAAGTCCTCGTCGGGGTCGTGGTCATCGCGGCCAGGGGCCGTTCGCGCGTGACCGGTCTGGCCGTTCGCGCGGCTGACGGCTCCGAGCGGACGATCCCGGCAGACCTCGTGGCCATGGCGCCGCGGCCCGAACCGGTCGTCACGCTGGCCGCCCAGGCCGGCCTGACGCTCGCCTTCGAGGAGCGACTGGCCGAGTGGATCCCGGTCGCCGGCTCGGCAGACGTCGTGGTGACCGGGCACATGACGGGGCTTGTCGACGACGAGCTTATTGGTGCGGGCGCTATGCTGGCCGGGCGTCTGGCGGCCGGCATCGGCGGAAGCGGGACGGCCGACGATCGGGCCAGCCATGCCGCCCACGCCGGCCGAGTCGCGGCGGCCTTTGCCGCCCTTCCGGACCCTGTTCCGACCGCGCTCCCGACCGGGCGCAAGCCGTTCGTGTGCCTGTGCGAGGACGTAACCGCCAAGGAGCTGGCGCAGGGGATCCAGGAGGGTTTCGAATCGCTCGAGACCCTCAAGCGGTACAGCACGGTCACGATGGGCCCATGCCAGGGCAAGCAATGTCACGGCAACGCCGCTCGCGTGACCGCTGCGCTGCGGGGCGTATCGCGCATAGCGACCGGGCTGACGACCTATCGGCCGCCCGTCCAGCCGGTGCCCCTGGCCGTCCTTGCCGGTCCGCACCTCAACCCGATTCGACGGACGGCGCTGCACGAACGGCATGAGGCGGCCGGCGCCTCCTGGCTGGACATGGGCGACTGGCGACGACCGCTCGATTACGGGAACGTAAACGCGGAGTGCCGGGCGGTCCACGAGCGGGTCGGGCTCATCGACGTGTCCACGCTGGGCAAGCTCGACGTGCGCGGGCGTGATGCCGGTGAATTCCTGGATTGGCTCCATCCAAATCGCTTCAGCGACCTGCGCCTCGGCCGGATCCGCTACCGCGCCATGACCGATGACGCAGGGATCATCCTGGACGACGGGACGGTCGCCCGGCTGGGCGAGGACCGCTATCTCGTGACCACCGGGACGGGCAGCCTGGACGCGGTGGACGGCTGGCTGCGCTGGTGGCTGGCGGCGTCCGATCGACGGGTCGATGTGACCAACGTGACGGCTCGCTATGGGGCGATGAACCTGGCCGGTCCGCGGTCGCGGGAGGTCCTCAGCCGGCTGACGGATCTCGATGTCTCCCCGGACGGGCTGCGCTACCTGGATGCTCGTGAAGGTCTGGTGGCCGGCGTTCCCGCCGTCGTGCTGCGGATCGGCTTCGTCGGCGAGCTCGCCTATGAACTCCACGTTCCCGCCGACCGCGCGGCACACGTCTGGGATGCTCTGATGGCCGTCGGGGCCGAGTTCGGGATCACGCCGTTCGGGGTCGAGGCCCAGCGGGTCCTGCGGCTTGAGAAGCAGCACGCCATCGTCGGGCAAGACACGGATGCCCTCTCGGACCCACGAGCCGCTTCGATGGGCTGGTTGATCAAGGCGGACCGGGCGGACTTCATCGGACGGGACGTTATCGCGGCGCTGGACGGGCGCGGACTCCGCGATGTCCTGACCGGGTTCGAGATGATCGGAACCGCCGTGCCGGCTGAAGGTGCCGCCATCGTCCGGGATGGGCGGCCCGTCGGCCGGGTCACCAGCAGCAAGTGGAGCCCGACGCTGGGCAAGGCCATCGGTCTGGCCTGGCTCCCGGCCGAGGACGTCGTCGAGGACCAGCCGATTGTCATCCGCCTGGGCACGGGACGCGAGGGCGCCAGCGCGCCGGCCGTTGTGCGGACCGCCCCGTTCTACGACCCGGCCGGTGAGCGGGTGCGATCGTGACCGCCTCGAGCTGGAGCGTCGTTGTCCGCCGGAGCGCGCTCGAAGCGAAGCACCTCGCCCTCGCGGCGCGGTGGATCGGGGAGGACGTGACCTGGCCGGCCGACTACGGACCCCTCAACCGGGCAGGGGAGTCCAAAGCCGTGGCGGCCGGAGCCGGCCTGGCCGAGATCGGCCCCTTCGAGGAATGGTTGGTCCGTGGTCCCGGTGCGGCGGATGCGGTTGCCGCCACGTTCGCGAGCGGGGAGCGGGTGGGTCGCGTGATCAGCAATACCACCACTCCGGGCGGCGCCGAAGCCTGGCTCTTGGGTCCGGACGAGGTGCTGTTGCTCTCGCCGGCTGTCGGGCCGGCCGGAGCCCCGGCGATCTTTGATCCCGGACCCGCCGACCTGTCGACGATCGAGATGACCGGGGCGCGCACCACGTTCAGGCTGGCCGGTCCAACCGCGCCGGCGATTCTCGCCGAGCTGTGCCCGGTTGACACCACGCCGAGGGCGATGGCCCAGGGCGACCTGATCCAGGCCCCGCTGGCCTCGGTCCGAGCGTTCATCGTCCGTCTGGATACGGCCGACATGCCCGGCTACACGATCATGGTCGCCCGTGACGAGGCGGCCTACGTCTGGGACGCGTTCATGAGTGTCGGGCGCGCCCACGGGCTCACGCCTGTCGGACCCGCGGCGGTTGCGCCCGTGGCGGCGGCTGCGCCTGCGGCCCCGGCTGAGCCTGCGGCCCCGGCGTCACCCCGCGCCGCCCCGGGAGGTACGCCGTGATCGGCCCGCTGCGCCGCTGGCGGGTGATGCGCCCTCAGGACATCAAGCCCAGCTACGACGTCGTCATCATCGGTGGCGGCGTGCACGGACTGTCGATCGCCTACGAGCTCGCCAAGCGCGGCGTCCGGGACGTCGCCGTCCTGGAGAAGGCGTACATCGGGGCTGGGGGCAGCGGCCGCAATACGGCCATCGTCCGGTCCAACTACCGAACACCGGAAGGCGTCGCGTTCTACGACGAGTCGGTCAAGATCTATGAGCGGCTGTCGGTCGAGCTGGGATTCAACGTCCTGTTCAGCCAGCACGGGCATCTGACCCTCGCCCACACCGAGGCATCGGTCGCCGGTTTGCGTGTCCGGGCCGAGGTCAACCAGCTCCAGGGTGTCGATTCGGTCGTTCTCGATCGAAGCGAGATCCGCAACCTGGCGCCGGCTCTCGACCTGTCGGATCGACCGCGCTACCCGATCCACGCCGCCCTCTATCACCCTCCGGGCGGGATCATCCGGCACGACGCGGTGGTCTGGGGCTACGCCCGACGCGCCCAGGAGATGGGCGTCCACGTCCATCAGGGCGTGGAGGTCACCGGGATCGATCGTGCGGATGGTCGCATCGCCGGCGTGCAGACCAACCAGGGACCGATTCGGGCCGGAACCGTGGTCAACGCGACGGCCGGCTGGGCCTCCACCATCGCCGCGATGGTCGGGTTGCGTCTGCCGATCGTGACCCACCCGCTCCAGGCACTGGTCACGGAGCCGCTCAAGCCATTCCTGAACCCGGTCCTCGTGTCGGCCACGCTGCACGTCTATGTCAGCCAGACGGACCGCGGGGAGCTGGTCATCGGTGCCGAGATCGACCCCTACGCGTCCTACAGCCATCGGTCCACGCTCGCGTTCATGGAGACATCGGCGGCCCACGTCCTGGAGCTCCTGCCCAGCGTCGCCGGCGTCCGGGTGTTGCGGCAATGGGCCGGGATCTGTGACATGACCCCGGATTTCAGTCCGATCATCGGGACGGTCCCCGACATTCCGGGCTTCATTCTCGACGTAGGATGGGGAACCTACGGGTTCAAGGCCGGACCCGTCGCTGGACGGCGAGTCGCCGAACTGATCGCGACCGGGCAGACCCCGGCCGTGCTGGCGCCGTTCTCGATTGAGCGGTTCGCCACGGGAACACTCATCGGCGAAAAGGCGGCCGCGGCCGTATCCCACTAGGGCAACCAGAAGGAGGGCGGAGATGGCCGAACTGACCCAGGACGCGCAAGCCACCCCGGCGTCGATCGCAAGACGTCTCGCCGATGACGGCGTCTCGTACATGCTGGCCCAATGGGTGGACATCCACGGCACGCCGCGCTGCAAAGGCGTGCCGGCCAGCGCCTTCGACCAGTTCGTCGGCGGCAGCGCCGGATTCGCCGGCGCGGCGACGGTCGGGATGGGCCAGGGGCCGCACGACCATGACCTGATCGGGATGCCGGACTTGTCCACCTACACGGTGGTGCCGTGGGAGACCGGCGTTGCCCGGTTCGCCTGCGACATCCAGGTCGACGGGCAGCCCTGGCCGTACTGTTCGCGAACGGCCCTCCGAACCCAGATCGACCGTCTGGCCGGACTCGGCTACTCGCTGAAGGTCGGTGTGGAAGCCGAACACATGCTCGTGACCCGACGTGACGACGGATCCATCGCACCGTTCGATCCGTCGGGCTACGACACGCTCCAGAAGCCCTGCTACGACTTCAAGAGCCTGGCCGCGAACATGGACTATCTGCGCACCCTGGTTCGGTACCTGGAGGAACTCGGCTGGGAGCCGTATGCCTCCGACCACGAGGACGCGACCGCCCAGTTCGAGATCAACTGGAAGTACGCCGATGCCCTCGAGACGGCGGACCGCTACACGTTCTTCAAGATGATGACCAACCAGGTGGCCCAGGGCTACGGCGCGATCGCCACCCACATGCCCAAGCCGTTCAGCCATCTGACCGGCAACGGCAGCCACTTCCATTTCTCGCTCTGGGATCAGGAGGGCAGGAACGGCTTCATCGACCCAGCCGATCCGCGCGGTCTGGGCCAGTCGGAACTGGCCTATCACTTCCTGGGCGGGCTCCTCGCGCACGCGCGGGCCCTCAGCGCCCTGATCGCCCCGACCGTCAACTGCTACAAGCGCCTGTCCATCGGCGCGTATCTGACGGGCGCCCGATCCGGCTTCACCTGGACCCCCGCCTTCATCACCTACGGAGACAACAACCGGACCCAGATGTTCCGGACGCCGGATCCGGGCCGGTTCGAGTGCCGGGTCGTATCCGGGGCGGTCAACCCATACCTGGGCATCGCGGGGTTCATCGCCGCGGGGATCGACGGGATCGAGCGCCGGCTGGATCCGGGCGATCCAAAGATCGGCCGGAACATGTACGAGACGCCGCTCGACGACGCCCGCCGTGAAGGTCTGCAGTTCCTGCCCCAGACGCTGTCCGAAGCGCTCGACGTGTTCGAGCAGGACAAGGTCGTGCAGGGGGCGTTGGGCGAGGGCCTGGCCGCCGAGTTCCTGCGCATCAAGCGGGGGGAGTGGGTCCGCTACCACAACGACGTGAGTCGCTGGGAGGTAGATCAGTATCTGACCCTCTTCTGATGGCTGGCCGGCGAACGTAGGATGGTGATGACATGACGGCGATCTGGCGGTTCTCGGCGCTGGCGGACCGGCATCGTGCCCTGGGCTCCAACCTCGAGGACTGGAGCGGGATGGGCACCGCCTGGACCTACGACAAGGACATGGCCGAAGAGCATGTCGCCATCCGGACAAGGGCCGGCCTGATGGACGTGTCGGGCCTCAAGAAGGTCCACGTGGTGGGGCCGCATGCGGCCCATGTCATCGATCTGGCCACCACCCGCGATGTCGCGCGGATCTACCCGGGGCGATCCGCGTATGCCTGCATGCTGGACGAGCGGGGAACCTTCACCGAGGACTGCATCATCTACCGGACCGGGCCGACGGCCTGGATGGTGGTTCACGGGTCCGGCACCGGTCACGAGCAGCTGCAGCGAGCGGCCGTGGGCAAGAACGTGGCCCTGCTGTTTGACGATGACCTCCACGACCTCTCGCTGCAGGGCCCGCTGGCAGTCGATTTCCTGCAGCGATTCGTGCCGGGGATTCGCGAGCTTCCCTACTTCCACCACCTCCAGACACGGCTGTTCGACGCGCCGATCACGCTGTCCCGGACCGGCTACACCGGTGAGCGCGGCTACGAGATCTTCTGTCGGGCGCAGGACGCGGCGATGATCTGGGACACGATCCTGGCCGAAGGCGCGGACATCGGGATCATCCCGTGCCGTTTCACGGTCCTCGACATGCTCCGCGTGGAGAGCTACCTGCTGTTCTATCCCTATGACAACTCGCAGATGTACCCGTTCGCGGACGAGCCCCCGGGCGACACCCTCTGGGAGCTGGGGCTCCAGTTCACGGTCACGCCCGACAAGCGAGGCTTCCGCGGCGCGGAAGAGCACTACCGGCTCAAGGGCCGCGAGCGTTTCAAGATCTTCGGCGTCCTCGTCGACGGCGACGTCGCGACGTCCGAAGGGGACGAGCTGTGGGCGGACGACCGCAAGGTCGGCGTGATCACCTGCGGGATGTACTCGACGCTGTCCAGACGATCGATGGCGATCGCCCGGATGGACGTCGATCGGGCCGTCCAGGGCAGTCCGCTCGAAGTCCGTGGAGCCAATGTCAACGGACCGGCCAGCGCGCACACGCTCCCCTTCGACGATCCGGGCAAGACCAAGCGCAACGCGGTTGGCTGAAGTGGGGCGGCCTGGTGCGCTCGCACGCTGGATCCAGGGTTGAGCCGATGCTCGTCGCCGGCATCAAGAGCCGCCCGGTCTATCAAGCGCTGACGGCGCGACCCGGCCGCCTCCACCTGATCGTTGCGAACGAGGAGGGCGCCCTGGCCGTCACGGACCTGCTGGCGCGGGCGCCGGAGGGCTTCCTGGCGGCGAGCCGGATCATCTATGTGCCCGGTGGATCGGCCGGGGAGGCTCACGGGCGACGCCTCGCGGCGGCAGGCGCGGCAGACTATCTCGAGGCGCCCAGCGCGGCCATCGCTGTCGCAACCTTCCGGGCAGCCTTGCATGACGCGCACATGGGGACACAGGTCTACGCGGCCGGGACCGAGGACTTCCTGGGTCAGGTCGTGCAGGCGGCGCTGGACGCCGGGGCGGACCTTGGGGCCATCGGCGCCGAGCATCGAGGGTCGCTGGAACGGCGCGTCCAGTGCGTCCACTGCAAGGGGATCACGGAGCGGGTGACGACCCAGCCGGTGACCTGCAGCCGATGTGGCTTGAGCCTGCTCGTGCGCGATCACTATTCGCGGCGCATCGGTGCGTTCCAGGGTGTGTGCATCGATGCCGAAGAGCCGGGCAGCGCACCACCTCCGGATCTGGTGTTCGCATGACGCTGGGCGCGGCATCCGTCGGCTCGGTAAATCTCGGAGCGACGCCTGGCGGCGCAGCGCCGAAGGTCCAGGCGCCCAAGCTTGCCGTGATGGTCACGGAGGTCACCGACGTGACCCCGATGATCAAGCGCTTCCGGTTCGAATCGGTGGACGGACGCGCCCTGCCACCGTTCTCGGGCGGCGCCCACGTCATCGTGGAGATGCGCGACGGCGACACGCTCCGGCGCAACCCGTACTCGCTGATGAGCCCGCCGAACCAGACGTCCAGCTATACGATCAGCATCCGGCGTGACGATCAGGGGCGCGGCGGGTCGCTCTTCATGCACCACGCCGTGCAGCCCGGTCATCGGATGCTCATCAGCCCGCCGGTCAACCTCTTCCCGATCGACTGGCGCGCCCGCCGGCACCTGCTGATCGCCGGTGGGATCGGGATCACCCCGTTCCTCGCCCAGCTGGTCCAGCATGCGACCGCGAGCAGCGACTTCGAGTTGCACCTGTCCGTGCGCGAGCGCGCCCAGGGTGCCTACCTCGATGATCTCGAGGCGCGCTACGGCGACCGGGTCCACATCTACTGTGACGACAAGGCTGAACGGATCCCGCTCGGCCGGCTGCTGGCCGGCCAGCCGCTGGGAACGCACCTGTACGTGTGCGGCCCCGCCGGGATGATGGAGTGGATCCTGTTGTCGGCTCGGGCGGCCGGCTGGCCGGAGCAGAGCCTGCACAGCGAGCGGTTCCTGGCCCCGGCTTCGGGGATGCCCTACGAGGTGACGCTCGCGCTGTCGAACAAGACGATTCGGGTCTCGGAGCACCAGAGCATGCTGGACGCCATTGAGGCAGCGGGCATCGACGCCCCCTACATGTGTCGCGGCGGCGCCTGCGGTGAGTGTGAGACGCAGGTCATCGCGTGCGTTGGTTCGATCCTCCACAACGACAACTTCCTGTCCGCGGAGGACAAGGCATCCGGGCGCAAGATCATGCCCTGCGTTTCGCGGTTCGAGGGCAAGTCCCTCGTCCTGCAACGCTAGGCAGCCGCAGGAGGCGAGGATGGCCAGCAACGTGATCGAGTTTCGGGACGAGACCTTTCGCGACGACTTCACGTTCCGGAACAGCCCGGCGGGGATCCTGCGCTTCCCGTTCCCGTTCCACGAGGACCGCTACATGTATGCGGTCAATATCGAACCGCACACGCCCGGGCTCGTCGGGACGGCCTACGAGCACCCCATCGATGTGGACGAGCACTACGTGGCCGAGATGCAGGACCGCGCTCTGGTCCTGGCCGAGGACCCGTTGCGCTGTCAGTCGCTGCCCCACATGACCCTGGCGGGCTGGGACCTCCTCGAGTTGCTGATGGAGGCCCAGGCCAAGGCGTACCCGGCCCATTTCGAACTGCATCGCGACGGCGACCGATGGCGCTGGGTCAACCGGCCGCTGGGGATCGACGACACGTTCACGTTCGGCGATCTGTCCACCTTGCCCCACGGCCCGATGGAATACATCACCCGGCAGAGCCAGGGCGACTTCTGCATCGTGGATCAGCGCGACGGCAACCTCTGGATGGACGCCGGGATGGTCACGACGCAGGCGGATTGGTCCCTCGACTTCGATGTCGGGATGAACTTCATGGAGTGGCATGGACCCGTGCCCCTGGCGCACGAGATCGGCGTGTTCGATCGGGCGCTCAAGTTCCTGCTCAACATCCGCCAGGGCCAGCCGGTCCGTCGGCTCAACTGGACGATGACCATCAACCCGCGGCTGGACACGAGCCCGGAGCGCTATCCGAGCTGGGGTCCGGATCGGACCACGGTGACCCCGGAGAACGTCGGCGACAAGGTCCACCTGCGGGTGGAACTCCAGAGCTTCTGGCGGCTGCCGCGCTCCAATGCGATCGTCTTCCCGATCCGCTGTTACCTCATCAGCATGGCCGAGCTGGTCACCGTCCCCAAGTGGGCTCGCCGCATGCACCGGGTCCTGCAGACCCTGCCCAACGAGCTCGCGGACTACAAGGGGCTCACACGCTACCGCCAGAT
>JBKKBB010000038.1:0-18258 GCA_046714395.1 Candidatus Limnocylindrales bacterium
ACGGCGCCCTCGAAGATCATCCCCGCGACGTCTTCCATCGCGGGAGTGCCGGTGTCGCGCGCCAGGACGTCGCGGGCAAGCCACAGGGCGAACAGGATGGCAACCACCCCGGCGGGCAGGATGATCAGTTGCAGTTGACTGGCGTCCATCGGGGTTAGCGGGTCCTCCAAGTGCAAACTAGAACGCGGCCCGCCCATGGACGCGCGTCGCCCGAGTGGGCGGCTGTGCGGAAAACAAGCAACGACTCCAGACCCGGGCGCTGGAACTCTGGGCGCGCACGGACGAGCCGGTTCAGGATGGCCGCGAGTGTATCAACCGCCGTTCGAGCGGGTCAAATCGCCTGCGAAGGCGGATTCGCGAGTGGGACGACCTCGCGAGATGACGCCCTCGCCGCCGTCGTGTTGCGACGGCTCAGCGAATCCAGCTCGCATACGCGCCGTCCGTCGTCAATTGGCGGGAAACCCCGGAGACCGCGTTCACCCGCCAGATCCCGATCGACTCGGAGGGTTGCGCGACCAGGGTGCGGCCCACGAGGAGACTCAACCCGTCCGGTGAGAATGCCGGCCAGAGTTCCCTGATCCCGACGGTCGACGCCAGGTCCTGCACCCCGCCGTCCAGGTTGATCACCCGGATGGCCGGCCCGCCGGGCAGGCCCTCCATGCCCACGGCCAGCGATCCATTCGGGGCGAGCGCCACCGGTCCGACCGCCCCACCCGTATTGGCAATTCGCGAGATACGGCCCCGCAGATCCACTGCGAACAGGGCCGGCGTGCCTCCCTCGCGAGGTTGGCCGGTGACCACGAACGCGTCCCGTGCCGGCACCCAGATCGGTGGCGCGTGCGCCGTGAGCGCCACGGTCCGGGGCCCCGGACCGGGCGGATCATCTGGCTCGGTCAGCTCGATGAGGGTGACCTCGCCGCTGGAGAGCACGAGGAGTGCCACCCGACCGCTCGGGTCGAACGCGATCCGTGGCATCCAGACGGGCAGGGCCTTTTCGCCCAGTACGCCATCACCGGCGAGAGCCGCAGATCCCGGTTCCGGCGCGCCGTGGTCGAGCAACTGACGCTCGTCACCGGGCGTCCCGGGGAGCGGAACCAGCCAGAACCCCTGGTCGGCCCCGGCGGCATCGCGCCGCGCGACGATCAGATGCGCCTGATCCGGCCCGAATACCGGGGCGTATTCTGCCCGGCCATCGTCCTGCGTCAGCCGGCGCAGACCGGAGCCGTCGATGTCCATGACGCTCACGACGCCGCCTGCGGCAAAGGCGAGCATCCCGCCGCGGGCCGTGGCGTCGAAGCTGCTGACCGGGAGCAGCTCGACCGTCAGCTGGCGCTGATTCGTGCCGTCCGGGTTCATGACCCAGACGTTGCGGACGCCGCCGCGAGCGCCGAGAAACGCGATCTGGTTCTGCCCGGATACCGTCGGCGCACCCGTTGTGAAGGTCCATCGCCGGCCAGACGCGATCGCGCTCGGATCGTCCAGGCGAGCGACTGTCGAGTCGAGGGTGAGCGTATAGGTCGTGTGCGGGGCCAGCGGTTGCGATGGGACGAACACCAGCGTATCGGGCGGCGCCGTCGGGGATCCAGTCTGGGTGTCGATCGTGGCGCCTTCGAGACGAAGCGTCCGCACCGCTCCGTCCACGTTGGGCGTGATCTGGAGCGCGGTCCCGGCCGTCTCTCCGGCGATCGGTGCGTTGAACAAGATCGCGATGGGCGTGTCGATCCCGATGCCGGCCACCCCTGCGGCCGGGACGACCGCTACGATCTCGAGCCCGGATCCGGCGGTCACAAAGCGGGTCGTGAACGGCACCCCGAGCGTGCTTCCGCCGGTGTCTGCAGCATCTGCTCCAACGCTCAGCGAATAGGTCGTCGAGGGCCGGAGTTCCGTTTCGAATTCGATCGTCAGCAGCGATCCCCGCCAGATCGCCTTCGTGGAAGCGGGTGGGTCCATCCGGATGGCCGCCTCGACCGACGCGGTGTCCATGAGCCGGTCGAACACCAGCTCGATGCTTCCGCTGAGCGGTGCGCCGGTCGCACCGTCGGTCGGGATCGTCCGGAGTACGACGGGGGGGCCCACCGTGCGAAACCTCCACGCCTCGAGTCCGGTCGGATCGGCGTTACCCTCGAGGTCCTGCACACCGGGATCGATCCAGATGGTGAACGTCGTATTCGAAGGTAGCTTTCGCGACGGCGTGAAGATCGCCGTCGAGCCGCTCCAGGTGAACGCGCCGTCCACGACCGGAGCGATCCGGAAGCGGGCCTCGGCCGTCGCCGTTCGAACCGGTTCGCTGAATTCGATGTCGATTGCCGTCAGCGTCTGGGCCAGCCGGTCATCACCGGCAGGGGCACTCAGCGTGATCGCCTTGACGGTCGGTGGTCGGCGGTCGACCGTTGTAGCGTTAACGAGCACGAAGGCCAGGCCGGCCAGTGCCACGGACACGCTCACAAGCGAGATCAACCGGCGCATCGCCACCTCCGCCCGGGACTGCCGGTCACGGGGCGGGACGATAGCACAGCCCCTATACTCCCGGTCCTGTGACCCAACGACCCGCGCTAGGCTGCCTCGTCGAGGTCCTCGAGACGCTCGTCCTGACCGTCGTCATCTTCTTCGGGATTCAAGCCTTCATCGCCCAGCCCTTCAAGGTTCAGCAGGGGTCGATGGAGAACACGCTGATCCCCGAGGAGTACGTCCTGGTCGACAAGCTGTCGCCCCGCTGGGACGCCTATTCCTACGGCGACATTATCGTCTTCCAACCACCCGACAGCTGGCGCCAGGGGTCCGACGTGCCGTTCATCAAGCGGGTCATCGGCCTCCCGGGCGATACCGTTGAACTTCGGGACGGTTTGCTGGTGGTGAATGGGATCGAGGTGGACGAGCCGTACATCTTCACGAGTCTGGACGGCGTCCAGCAGCAGACACACCCGGCTCCGGGGGGAGCCACGCGGTGGGTCGTTCCAGCCGGTGAGATGTTCGTGATGGGCGACCATCGCGAGGACTCCGCCGACTCACGGAACTTCGGCCCGATCGACATTCCGAGGGTGGTTGGGCGCGCCTGGCTTCGATACTGGCCATTCGACAAGTTGGGGATCCTCCCGGTCCCGGAGCACCCGGAGCTCGCGACACCGACGCCATGAGCGGCGCGGCGTGAACCCGATCATCGCGGTGTTGGCCGTCGCGGTGACCGTCGGTGCCATCGCGGCGATCTCGGCCCGTGAGCCGCGCCTGGCTCTGGTCGGCCTTGCGCTGACGCTCGGTGCGGCCTCGTTCCTGAGCGATCCGCTGCCGCCCCTGTCCACGCTGGCCGTCCGGGTCGTCGGCGCTGCACTGGCGGCCTATGTCCTGCGCGCAGCCCTCACGACTGCCGCTGGCTCCTCCGGATTGCGGGACCCCTCCGGACGACGCGCGGACGGGTCCGCTGGAGGATCTCGGCTTGGCTGGCCGGCGGAGAGCCTGCTCGCAGTCACCGCGTGGATCGTGGCGCTGAGCGTCTCCGTGCGCATCGAGGCACTGCAGCCGACCGGTCCGGGAGTGGCGGGTACCGACGTCCTCTCGATGCTCACCCCGGACGCCGTGATCACCGCCGCCGGGCTCGCCGCGATCGTCGTGGCGCTCGTGACGGCACTGTCGGCGCGCGATGGCGCGCGAACCGCGGTTGGAACGCTCGTCCTGTTGCAGGGACTGCTGCTCTTCCGTGCCGGGGTTGCGGGTTCTCCGGGAGACCTCGAACAGCTCGCCGGTGTCGCCCTCCTGATCGCCGTTGCGATCGCCGGTTCCGTCCTGTCCGGTCTCGACGCCCCGACGGCCACAGACGACCGATCGCGACGGGGCTCGCACCAACCTCCGGCCCCGACGCGCGACGAAAGCATCTTGGAATGAGCGTCCTCTTGCTGATCGCTCTGGCGCTGCCCGGTGGTCTCGTGACGGCCCTGCTCGTTACCCGGCGTCGACTTGCCTTCGCGGTCGGACTTGCCACCGCCCTGGCCTGTGTGATCGCGGCCGCCTCGATCGATGCGGCCGACCAGATCCCGCTCGCCGGCTCCGCGATCGGTGGGTCGGATGGCTTGCGGACGCTGGCCGTGGCGTGGGCCGCCACGACCCTCCTGTTCGGGATCATCGATGGCCTGCTCGGTGTTCGTCCGCTCGTGCTGGGGCCGTCCCTGATCGGGCTCGCGTTTGGGGCAGGAGGCCTCGGCGTCGCGGACCCCGGTATCGGGTTCGCCATCCTGACCGGTGGTGCAGTGCTGGTCGCGGTTGTGCCGCTGGCGGCGGCGCGACCAGCGGGCGAATCGGTCCTGGCCCTGGGGGTCCGTTCGGTCCGCTTCCTGGTGGCCGCCGGATTCCTGAGCCTGCTGGTCGTCGCCTGGGGCGCCTCTCCTGCCGGACCGCTGGAGGCGGTCGGTCCACTGGGGGATGTCGACCCGTCACTCGAGCTGGCGATGGGCCTTGCCCTGATGGCGATGGCGGGCGCGGTGGTCATCCGCTCGGGAGCCATTCCGGCGCACATCTGGGCTGCTCGGTACGCCGAAGCAATGCCGACATCGGCGGTGCCGCCGATGCTCGGTTGGGGAGCTGCCGCGTTCGGCCTGGTCGCATTGGGCTGGGTCGACGTGACCATTTCGCCGTCCGCTGCCCCGCTCGAGACCGAGCGACTGACCATCGCCCTCGTCGCCTCGGCGACCATCATTCTCGCGGGCATCGCGGCCGGGCTGCATGACGACATCGAGCACGTCCTTGCCTACGCCATCATCCAGGATGCCGGGGTCGCGATCCTGGCGTTCGCCTCGGCCGGCCAAGCCTCTGGAGGCGCAGCGCGCGATTGGATTCTGGCCGCAGTCGCCGTCAAGGCCGGTCTGGCCGCCTGGGTCCTGGTGACCCGAGCGACCTTCGGGACCCACGATCGCACCGAGCTGCGAGGCTGGGCCCGCCGGGCGCCGCTGTTGGGACTCGCCTTTGCGCTGGTCCTCATCGGTGCGATCGGCCTGCCCGGGGTCGCCATTTTCGACGCCCGGGCGACACTCATCCAGCTTGCCCTCCCGGGGCCGGTCGCCGCTGTTGTCGTGGTTGCGGCCTTCGCGCCGATCATCTTCCTGGGCCGGATCATGGCCATCGGGTTCGGCGTGATGTCCGGACCGGTCCGTGGCGCGTCAGGCGCGGAGATCGTGCTCGGCCGCGGGCGAACGGACGGCTGGGCGGATGACCTCTCGCCGGCTCGGACCGCAGTCGCCGTTGTCCGTGCGAATCGCTACCCGCTCGCCGCGGCCGCGGCGGTGCTGGTGGCCGCCGTTGGCCTGTCGATCGCGGTTGGCGGCCTCGGGTCGTCCGCCGACGGGGCCGTCGCGACCGATGACGGTGCCGGCACACCGGCGATCGTCGGCCCGTAGGAGTCCGCGCGATCGCGGCAAGCGACCACATCGGCCGCCGACGAAGGCGCGGAGATCAACCCCCCGGGGCGAGCACCCAGGTGTCGATGTCGCGCTGGTAGTCGAACAGTTCGCCGGTGGCGAACCACAACGCGATCTCAGCCGCTGCGGTCTCCGGGCTGTCCGAGGCATGCACGAGGTTCTGTGCCGTCTCGAGCGCGAAGTCCCCGCGAATCGTCCCCGGGGCCGCCTCGTCCGGGCGAGTCGCGCCGTTCATCGTGCGGACGACGGTGATCGCTTTTGGACCCTCGAGTACGGCGGCAATCACGGGCCCGCCGGTGATGAAGTCAACGAGACCGGCGAAGAAGGGCCGCGCGCTGTGCACCGCGTAGTGCGTCTCGGCCAGTTCGCGACTGACCGTCATGAGCTTGACGCCGACGAGGCGCAGTCCTCGCTCCTCATAGCGAGCAAGGATCCGTCCGGCGAGAAGGCGCTGGACGCCGTCCGGCTTGATGAGTACGAGGGTTCGTTCGGTCACTGACGGCGTCCTATTCTGCGGGTGGTGCTCAGCGTGGCGAACGATAGCAGGGCGGGCGCCCCGGACCGGGCCGGGTTGCCGGATCGTTATCGGCTCGACTTCGCAGCCCGATCGAGCGCAGCGGCTGCCGCGCCGTAGGCAGCTTCGGCTTCCAGGATCCGCCCGAGGATCCGGAGAGTATCACCACGCAACAGCATGGCGGCCGGCTCCTGAAGGCGGGAGACGATCTCGGCGATCTCCGAGGCAAGCGTGGGATCCAGGCGCAGGGTCAGCGCCAGACGATCGAGAGCGGACGCAATTCGTGCCGGATCGCCTCCGCGGATCTCGTCCCGCGCCTGCCCCAGCAGGTCCTGGGCGTCGGGGAAGAGCGGCCGGTCCGGGCCGCCGCCATGCGCCCGCGCGAGCTGGCGAGTGGTGCGCGGTAGACGGACGGGTCGACGATCGCGGACGGCCGGCACCTCTTCCGGAACGAGCGCGGCGGCAGCGTCCAAGACTCCGCCCAGCGTGGACGGCCAGACCGCGCGCTGCGGCATCCCGGCGAACAACGCGGCCAGCGCTTCGGCCGTCAGCGCGCGGAGCGCGGCGACATGCGCGCGCGACTCCTCGGACCTTCCGCCCGCTGCCGCGGCTTCGGCCAGGATCACCCGGGCAATCGGTTCGGTGCCCGCGGCCGCCAGATGGGCTGCCGCCGCCTCGGCTGCGGGGCCCAGCTCATTGGTGCGCCAGCGCGCCTCGGCGAGATGGGCGAGCCCGGCCGGCCCGAGTCGATCCTGGATCGCCAACGACTCGAGTTCCGCCCTGGCCAGCAGCAGGGCGCCGAGGCGCAGATGGACTGCGGCGAGGTGCTGATCGTCCAATTCGGCCGCTCCGGTCGATGTCCTGATGGCGCTCATCCGGTAGGCATTCGCAGGTGCGCTTCCAATCCACGCATGTGGCGCGCCGGCGCCACCACGGCAAGTCGGAGCAGCTCGTCCTGGAACAAGGTGGAGGCCAGCCGGTGGATGGCTTCCGACGTTACGTTCGCGACCGCCGCGAGCGCTTCGTCCAGCGTCAGCACGCGGTCATGGAGCGCTTCCTGGCCACCGACCCAGGAGGCGAGGTGGCGGGTCTCATCCATCCGCAACTCGAGTCCTCCGGAGAGATAGGCCTTGGCCTTGGCCAGCTCAGCCTCCGGGATGGGCGTGTCTCGCAGGCGTGCCAACTCGACCAGGATCGCATCGAGCGCTGCAGGCAGCCGATCCGGATCCACGCCGGCACTGACCTCGAGCGCGCCCGCGTCGGCGTATTCAACGAGCCCGGAGCTGATGTCGTAGGCCAGCGCGTCCCGGTCCACGAGGGACAGGTACAGCCGACTGCTCATGCCGTCCCCGAGCGCGGCGTTGAGGACGGACAGCGTCCAGGCATCCGGGTGGTCGCGGTGGAGGGCCGGCACACCGACGGTGAGTTGCGCCTGGGTCGTGTCGCGTCGGCCGACGAGCACCCGGTCGCCGGCCGGAAGCGTCGGGGCGGGCTCGTACGAGGACGCGATCCCGTTGCCGCGTCCAAACGAACGATCCACCAGCCCGAGGGCGTCGCTGTGCGAGATGTCCCCGGCGATCGCCACGACGGTGTTCGCCGGGCGGTAGCCGGCTGCCCAGAAGGCCCGGATCTCGGTCGGTGCGAGACCTCGAATGTCAGCCTCGTCGCCGCAGATCTCGCGCCCCAGCGCGCCCGTCCCGTACATCGCTCGCTGAAAGAGGATCTGGCAGTACTCCACCGGGTCGTCCAGGTATCCGCGGATCTCCTCGACGATCACGGCGCGCTCGCGGTCGATCTCGGCTTCGTCAAGGCCCGGTCGGCAGATGAGCTCCCCGAGGACGTTGAGCGCCCGGGTCGCCTCACGACGCGGGACGCGAGCCCAGTAGACGGTCGATTCGCGGTCGGTGGCCGCATTGAACGAGCCTCCGACACCCTCGATGGCCTCGCTGAGCGCCCGGGTCGAGGGATAGGCGGTCGTGCCCTTGAAGGTCAGATGCTCGAGGAAGTGGGCGACGCCGATCTGGCCTTCGGCCTCACTGCGGGACCCGGCGAGTACGTAGGCGGCCACCGAGACCGACCGGGAACCCGGAAGGTGTGCGCTGATCACGCGAGGCCCGTGGGTCAGGGTGGTCCGTTCGAACATCCGGGCGATGGTACCCGGTCGCCTTGGATGCGATCGAAGGCGAGGATCGACAGGGGAAAAACGCCCGCGCCCAGGCCCAGCGCCCGATCAGCCCTCGCCGGACTCGAGGCCGAGGAGCTCCATCTGGACGAAGCCCGTCGTATCGAACTCCAGTTGGCGCGGCTCCAAGGGTGAGCGCTCCGCGCCATCGCCGGTCGGCGCGTACTCGATGATCACGCGCTCATCACCCTGCACCAGGGTGTAGATGAGGAACTGATCCGGGCGCGTCTGAAACTCGAGGTGCTCGAACGAGTCGACATTCAGGGTAACCGCGATCGGGGTGAAGAACGTGGAGACTTCGGGCTGATCCACGACGATCCGCTCCACCCAGCCCGTGCCGTGGGAAACGAGCTCGCGGTTCCGAAAGTAGCGGTAGCTGACGGTCTGCTTGAGCAGCGGCCGCAGCAGATTGAGCATGTCCTCGCGCGTGGACACGACACCATCGTTGACGAAGAATTTCGCCGGCGGCTCGATCGACACGGGAGGCTCCTTCCGGTTTTGCACGAGGGCGGACGGAACGGCTCCGATGGTACCGCAGGCGCACCCCATGGCGACGGTCCAGTTTGAACCGGGCCGACGTCGTGCAGGACGGTCGGCGCGGCAGTTCCCGCGACGGCCGCGGGTATGATCCAGCCATGCTCCTCGCCCTGGACATCGGCAACACGGACGTCACGCTCGGATGGTTCCGGGCCGGTGTTCTGCTGGGCACGGCGCGGATGCCGACCATCCCAACGGCCACGCCGGTGACGTTTGCCGCACGGCTGGACGCAGCCCTGGCCGGCGGCGGCGTCGCGGTGGACGACGTGGGGGCCCTGGTCCTTGCCTCGGTCGTGCCCGGGCTCACGCTCCAGGTAGAGGCAATGGCGATGAGTCGCGATCGAGCGCTCCTGGTGGCCGGCGCCGCAAACGTGCCAGTCCCGGTTCGCGTGGAACAACCCGCGGACGTGGGAGCGGACCGCCTGGTCAACGCGCTGGCCGCCGCGCGCCTGTACGGCACGCCTGCGGTGGTCGCCGACCTCGGGACCGCAACCACGATCGACGCGATCGCGCCCGATGGCGCGTTCCTCGGCGGCGCCATTGCGCCCGGGATCCGCCTCGGCCTCGAAGCATTGGCCACGCGGACGGCGCAGCTCCCCGCGATCGAGCTGCGGGCCCCGGACCGCGCCATCGGGCGCAATACGGTTGCCGCCATGCAGTCGGGCGTCGTGATCGGTTACCAGGCACTGACTGCCGGGCTCATCGACCAGGTTCGACGAGAGCTCGCGGCCGAGGCGGGCGTGGCGCCCGAGGCGGTCCGGACGATCGTGACAGGAGGATTCAGTCACGCCGCCTGGTTCGTCGGGTTCGAGGGCGTCGAGGCGGTGTATCCGGACCTGACCCTGAAGGGCCTAGCGATCCTGCATGCCGAGGTCGCCGGCGGCGAGCCACTGGCGGTCGGCACGCGGTGAGCAGCGCAGGCGCGGCGGGGAGGGGTTCGATCGCCGGGACCCGCCTCGCGGGCCGGCTCGTGGCACTCGGGGTGACCGGCTCGATCGCCGCGTACAAGGCCGTCGAATTGCTCCGGCTCCTCGTCGGGGAAGGCGCCGACGTGGTCGTTCTGCTGTCTCCCTCGGCGAGCCGCTTCGTCGGACCACTCACCTTTGAAGCGCTCTCTCGACACCCGGTCGAGACGGAGCTCATGGAGCTCTTGCCCGACGGACGGATCGGCCACATCGTGGTCGCCGACTCGGCCGACGCGATCGTCGTTGCGCCCGCGACGGCGCACTGGCTCGGGGCGATGGCTAACGGCCTTGCCGGCGATGTCGTGACGGCTGCCTGCCTGGCGACCTCGGCGCCCGTCATCGTGGCACCGGCCATGGATGGCGACATGTGGACGCACCCGGCCACACGGGCAAACGTTCGCCGGCTCCACGAGGACTTCGGGTACACCGTGGTCGCGCCCGAGTCGGGCCCGCTTGCCTCGGGCCAGTCGGGCGTCGGACGGCTCGCCGAGCTGGGCTCGATCGTGGATGCGGTGGTCGCCGCGACGGACGGACACCCGGTCCGACAACCCGACGCAACGGCTCGACCGCCGACGACCGCCGGGCCGGTCCGCGACGCGGACCTGGTCGGCCGTCATCTCGTGATCACGGCCGGCGGCACCCGCGAACCGATCGATCCGGTCCGCTTCATCGGCAATCGGTCGAGCGGCAAGATGGGCATCGCCGTCGCGGATGCCGCGCTCGACCGCGGGGCTGCTGTGACCCTCATCGTGGCGAATGTCAGCGTGCCACTGCCCGAGGATCGGGCTCGGGTCCTCCGGGTTGAGACGGCGGGCGAACTCCGGAACACCCTCGTCGAGGTGCTGTTCGACGATCCCGAATCGCCGCTCGCAGGGCGCTTCGATGCGCTGGTGATGGCCGCGGCGGTGAGCGACTTCAAGCCGGCGCGACCGGCGGGCGGCAAGATTGGCCGGGAGACCGGCCTGACCCTCGAGCTCGAGCCGACACCCGACGTCCTCGCCGAGGTCGCCCGAATCGTGCGCGGACTCGATGGCCAGGGAACCCGGAGGCACCCGCCGCTCGATCCCGGTCCGGTTCTGGTCGGTTTCGCGGCCGAGACGGGCTCCCTGGAGCGGGCCGCCGACAAGCTCCGCCGCAAACGCGTCGACCTCCTCGTCGCGAACGACATCCTGGAGCCGGATTCTGGATTCGGGGGCGATATGAATCGAGTGGTCATCCTCGATGCCCACGGCCGGGAGCAGGCGCTGCCGCTGCTCTCGAAGCGCGAGGTGGCCGATCGACTCCTCGACCAGGTGGCCGCATTGATGGACGCTCGGGCCGGAGCGGTGCAGACTGCCCCCATGCGCGAGAAGTCCCGATGAACGCTCCCGGCGAATCCGTCCGGCGCCTGACCGTGGCGGACATCCTGCGGATGCACGCGGACGGCGATCGTCTGCCGATGCTGACCGCCTACGACTTCCCGACGGCCCGGATCCTCGACGAGGCCGGCATCCCCATGCTGCTCGTCGGCGATTCGCTCGGCCAGGTGCTCCTTGGCTACGACTCGACCGTCCGCGTGACGATGACCGAGATGCTCCATCACACCGGGGCGGTCGTGCGCGGCTCCAGGCGGGCCCTGGTCATCGGGGACATGCCATTTCTGTCCTATGCCACGGCGGACGATGCAGTGGAGAACGCGGGTCGATTCCTTCGTGAGGCCGGCGCCACGGCCGTCAAGATCGAGGGTGGCGTTCGCTCGGCTCGGACCGTGGAGGCGCTCGTTCGGGCCGGCATTCCGGTCATGGGCCACATCGGCTGGACGCCCCAGTCGGAGCACGGCATGGGCGGAAAGGTCCGGGTGCAGGGCAAGAGCCGGGATACGGCGCGTGCGCTCCTCGCGGACGCGATTGCCATCCAGGAGGCGGGGGCCTTCTCGATGGTTCTCGAACTCGTGCCCGAGCAGCTGGCCGCCACGATCACGTCGCGGCTCCGGATCCCCACGATCGGGATCGGTGCGGGTGCCGGCTGCAGCGGGCAGGTCCAGGTCATCACCGACGTCCTGGGCCTCGGTGATTACTCACCGCGCCACGCAAGGTCGTACGCGGACCTTCGGGCAACGATCCGGACGGCCGTCCAGGCATGGGCGGCTGATGTCGTCGCGGGAACGTTTCCTGGACCCGCCGAAACCGTGCGCATGGACGAGCAGACCCTGGACGAGGTGCTCGGTCGCACGGCAGACGATCGGGCGGTCTCGCGTCGGGCGGACGGTTCCGGCGCCTCGGTCGACGGCCTCGGGGCCGGCATCCCGCTCGACCGCGATCTCTGACCGCTTGGCCACAACGGTTGTCCGGTCGCGTGAGGCCCTGCGCGGCGCCCTCGCGGACGGTCCCCGACCGATCGGTCTTGTCGCCACCATGGGCTGGCTGCATGACGGCCATCGGGCTCTGATGCAGCGGGCACGCGCCGAGAATCGCACGACCGTCGTGTCCATCTTCGTCAATCCGCGCCAATTCGGAGACGCGTCCGATCTGGCGCAATACCCGCGCAACGAGCTCCGCGACGTGGAAATCTGCACGTCGGAAGGGGTCGACATCGTGTTCGCCCCGACGGCCGACGAGGTGTACCCGCCCGGCTTCGACTCGGTCGTCACTGTCGGTGCCATCGCCAGACCGCTCGAGGGCGCGGCGCGACCCGGCCACTTCGACGGGGTCGCCACGGTCGTCGCCATCCTGTTTGGCCTGGTCCGAGCCGATCGAGCCTACTTCGGGCAGAAGGACGCCCAGCAGGTCGCGGTGATCCGGCGGATGGCCATCGACCTGGCGATCCCGACGGACGTCATCGCCTGCCCGACCATCCGCGAACCCGATGGCCTCGCGATGTCATCGCGGAACGTCCATCTGACGCCGGCCGAGCGGGCTGCGGCGCCGGTCCTGCACCGAGCCCTCGTCGCCGCCCGGGAAGCGTGGCAGCAGGGCGAGCGATCCGGCGAGGCCCTCCGGGCGCGGATGCGGACTGAGCTGGCAGCATCGGCACTCGCCGAGACCGACTACGTTTCATGCGCGGACCCCGGGACCCTGGTGGAGCTCGACTGGGTGGACGGCCCGGCGCTGCTGTCAGTTGCCGTGCGCTTCGGGGCTACCCGGCTGATCGACAACGAGGCGCTCGGCTGACCCTCAGGCCGGTTGGAACTCCGTCGCCACGCCGAGAATCCGCTCGACGTCGAGGTTGTCCGCGATGAGCTGCTTGATCAGGTCAATCTTCACGACGTCCGCGGCGTGCGTCTTGACCAGGAGATCGTGGACCTCGGAGGCGACGGCATAGGTATCCTCCCCGACGAGGGTCGCGAATAGATCGGCTCGGCGGATGGCATCGATGACGGCCTGCCTGGGACGATAGCCGCCGGTGAGGACCAGCCCGATGGCCGCGCCATCGCCGTCCATCGGTTCGAGGTCTCGGCCATCGGCCGACGGTTCGTCCGATCTCGGTCCACGGCTCCGTCCGAGCTGGTGGGCGGTCGTCAAGGTCAGAATCACATCCTCGCGGTCGCCCGGGACGATGACCAGCGTGCCCGGACCGACGCGTTGGAGCATGTGGTGCGGCTCCATTGCCCCGACGGCAACACCGTCGATCACTCGCTCCAGGTCCGGGCCCTCATGAAGCACCTCTCCGTGGACCCCCTCCAGGATCATCTCGAGGGTCTGGTTGGACAGGATCGCGCGAACGGGCAGGACCCCGAGCAGCGGGATCCCGTAGGGCTCGAGTCCCCGGGCGATGACGGCCGCGATCCCGGGCTGCGCATCCACGTCGACCTTGTTGACGATCGCGCCGGCCACCGTCACGCCGTGGGCGCGGAAGAGCGCCGCGTTGAGCACGATCTCGTCGATCGGGCGGCCAACACCGCCTTCGCTGACGATGACGGTCGGTGCGCCGAGCATCGCCGCGACGGTCGCGTTTGAGAGACCGATGACCGCGCCGACGCCGGCATGGCCGGTCCCCTCGATGAGCAGGATGTCGTGCTCCAGGTAGCTCGCCCGTGCCCGCATGATCCGGTCGCCGAGGTCGTCAACGACCTTGCCGGCAATGTAGGCCTTGGTGAATCCTCGCGGGATGTGGACCGGGCTCATCACGCTGTACGGCTCGGTGAGACCAAACGTCTCGTGCATCAGCACGGCGTCCTCGTCGGCCGACTCGCCATGATCGATGATCGTCCGCTGGCCGACCGGCTTCATGAACCCGGCCCGCAGGCCACGCGACACGAAGCCGTTGAGGAGCCCGAGTGACATCGTCGTCTTGCCCCGGTTCTGGCCGGTCGCAGCGAGGTAGAGCTGGCGCATGGATCCCGTCCGGCCGGTTGTCGGGCGTCCTGGTCCGACCCGGACTAGGGGCGGGCCGCGGTCTTGCGCTCGATGAGCTGGACCCCGTCGCGGAGCCGGGAGAGCGTGTCGGCATCGACGGCGTCGGGCTCGAGGTACGGCCCGAGGCGTTCCATCACATCGGCAATCAGGCCGAGGAAGATGACGGCGTCGGCGACGAAGAACTGCGGCTCGTTGTTGTAGCGGACGAGCGTCAGACGGCCCTGCAGCACGCGGCGTTCCTCGACGTGCGCGATCTGCGTCGCGAAGTTGTGCCCCTGGATTCCGTCGGGGTTGTTGAGGAAGTTCAGGGCGTTGTCGATGGCCAGACCAAATCGCGCCCGCCAGGCCACGAGTCGCTCGTGAACCTCCGGCGGAATTCGGACCTCGGCGACTTCGTCGAACACCTCGGGCGCCACCGTGAGCAGGCCCACGAGCGTCGTGCCCGCCCGGGCGCCGAGCATGACCTGCAGGCTCCGCTCCAGGGTGAACACCTCGGAGTCAAAGCGCGGGCTGGTGATCACATCCGTCAGGAGGTCCTCGACGTTGTCGAGCGTCCCGGGCTCCGCGACCGCGTTCGCGAGATGGCCGATCTCTTCCTTGAACAGGAACTTCTCTTCGTGGTCCAGCATGCCCGGGATGGTAGCACCCGGAATCCGTGAGGCCCCGACTGGACGGCCTGGGCCTGGCTCGACGCTTGGAGCTTCGGATTGGAGGTCGCGTCATCCGGCTCATGGCGGATGGCGCGGCCGATCAAGGGTAGAGGCCGCGCATGGCCATGGCGTTTGCAACGCGGTCGACAGCCAGCAGATAGGCAGCCGTGCGCATGTCGCACTGCTCGCGGCGGGCGATGGCCAGGACCGAGGTGAAGGCTTTGACCATGATCTCCTTGAGCTTCTCGTTCACGACCTGCTCGCTCCAGTGGTCCCGGTTGAGATCCTGAACCCATTCGAAGTAGCTGACGGTCACGCCGCCGGCGTTGCACAGGATGTCCGGGATCATGAACTTGGACTTCTTCCAGAGGATCCGGTCGGCCTCCGGAGTCGTCGGGCCATTGGCGGCCTCCGCGATCAGGCGCGCCTTGATCCGGTCCGCGTTGGCCTCGGTGATCTGGTTCTCGAGTGCGGCCGGGATCAGAATCTCGCACTCGACTTCGAGCACCTCGGCGTTGGTGATGTCGAGCGCGCCCGGGAAACCCTGGACCGTCCCGTGCTCTTTCTTCCAGGCGATGACCTTGGCGATGTTCAGTCCATCCGCGTCGTAGATGCCGCCGGTCGAGTCCGACACCGCGACGACGGATGATCCCTCCGCCGCGATGAGGGTGGCGGCAATGGATCCGGCGTTGCCGAAACCCTGGACCGCGACCCTGGCTTTCTTCAGCTCGATCCCGAGGTGCCGGGCGGCCTCCACGATGCAGAAGACCGTGCCGCGCGCCGTGGCCTCGTTGCGCCCTTCCGAGCCGCCCAGGCTGATGGGCTTGCCGGTGACCACGCCCGGCACCGTATACCCCGCGTGCATCGAGTAGGTGTCCATCATCCAGGCCATGATCTGGGCGTTGGTGTTGACGTCCGGTGCCGGAATGTCCTTCTCGGGACCAATCAGGATCTCGATTTCGGTGAAGTAGCGGCGGGTCAATGCCTCGACCTCGCGCATCGACAGCTTCTTGGGATCGACGATGACCCCGCCCTTGCCACCGCCATACGGAATGCCCACGACCGCGCACTTCCAGGTCATCCACATCGCCAGCGCCTTGACCTCGTCGCGCGACACGTCCTGGTGGTAGCGGATGCCGCCCTTGGCCGGTCCGCGGCCGAGATTGTGCTGGACTCGGTAGCCGGTGAACACTCGGACCGAGCCGTCATCCATGTGGACCGGGAAGTGCACGGTCAGCTCGCGGCGGGGTTCACGGAGTACGGCACGCATCCCGGCATCCAGGCCGAGACGCTCGGCGGCCAGATCGAACTGCTCCTGCGCGACCGCCCAGGGATTGATCGGGGCGGTGGCATGCTCGGTGGTCATGGACGAGGGTTTCCTCCGGTTCGGCCCGACGATCGCCGGGCCGAATGCTGAGCCGTCTCCCGGACGACCCCACGGTGCGCGACGCGCGTCCGACGTAGCGGTATGCCCCGAGCGCGGAATGCGAGCGGAGTATAGCCGGGGTTTCCACCGATCGGCGCCGGTTGGGATCTAGATCGCAACCATGCCGCAACCTTCGCGGATCGGCCCCCGGAACGCTGCGTCGAGGCCTGACGATCCTGCCGCAAACGCCTATGACCGGCGGTAGAGCGCCACCGCACCGACGCAGCCGGGCCCGAGATGCGGTCCCACGGAGGGACCGACAAGCTCGATCGACACCTTCGACGGGTCGATCCCGCCGGGGACTCGGGCCACGAGCGCGTCCCGAAACGCCTCAACATCGGCATTGGTCGTGTGGAGGACGGACAGCCGCTCCATCGGGCGAGTGGCGATCAGCTCGATGACTCGCTCACGCGCCTTGCCTCGGGTCCGCACTTTGTCGAGCGTGTCCACCTTGCCGTCCTTGAGCTCGATGATGGGCTTGAGGGACAGCAACGTGCCGATCGCAGCCTGGGCGCCGCTGATCCGGCCACCTCGCTTGAGGTATTCGAGCGTGTCGAGCGTCAGGAAGGTCGCGATATCAGCGCGCCGCCCCTCGCATGCCTTCGCGATCTCGGCCGCGGACTTGCCTTCGTGGGACATCTGGACCGCGATTTCCGCCAGCAGCGCCTCGCCCATGGAGGCGGCCAGCGAATCGACGATGTGGATCTCCTTGTCCGGCAGCATCCCCTTGGCGATCTCGGCACTCTTGATGGTTCCCGACAGGCTGCCGGCGACGTGAATGGACACGATGGCACCGGCGCCGGCAGCGAACACCGCGTTGTAGACGTTCAGGAAGTCCCCGGGCGCGGACGCGGCGGTCGTCGGGAACGGTGCATCCGGCGCGGTCATTCGGGTCCAGAAGTCCGCGGTGGACAGCTCCACGCCCGCCTTGAAGGTCTGGGTGCCAAAGGTTACGACCAGCGGGACCACGGCGATCCCAAGGGCTGCGGCGCGCGCCGGGTCCATGTCGGATGCGGAGTCCGTGACGATGGCGACGTGGCTCACTGCGTCTCCTCTCGAGGTACTGCCGTGGAATCGGCCGGCACCATGCGTTGCCGGAATGATACGGGCCGCGACAACAGGCGGAACCATGAATCGGTGGGCCGGCGATTGCCCAAATCCGCCGAGGGTGACCCGCTACCCTTCCGTGGATGGAACGATCCCTGCGAGCGGTCCTGTTCGGGACATTCACGCTGCGCTTCAGCACGGGACTCACCGGCGCGATGCTGGCCTTCTACCTCGCGGACCTCGCCCAGGCCGGCGAGAGCGGGATCGATGGCAAGGTGGTTGGCGCGCTGTCTGCCCTGTTCTACCTCGCCGAACTCCTCCTCTCGCCGGTCTTCGGCGTCCTGGCCGACCGCCTCGGCCATCGCAAGGTGATGCTGTACGGGCCGGCGTTTGGGGCGATTGCCGTGGTCATCACCGCCTTCACCACCCATGTCGGGGTCCTGGGCGGAACCCGGCTCCTCGAGGGCGCCTCGACCGCCGCCTCGGTCCCCTCGATCCTTGGCTTCATCGCTCTGGCCACGGCGGGCAACGAGTCGCTGCGCGGCAGGGCGGCGGCCAGGTTCGAGGGAGCCACGCTGGCGGGCCTCGGTGCCGGGTTCATCGTGGCGCCCCTGTTGTTCGAGGCGATCGGGCCCAACGCATTCCTGCTCAACGCCATGATCTACATCGGGTCACTCCTCATCTATCGCTTCGGCGTGGAGGATGCCCATGCCGTCCCGCCGACCCGGACGACCGGCGAGCCGGGCGTTCAGCGCTATCTCACCCTGATCGGTCACTCCCACGTCTTGCTTCTCGCGCCCACCTGGATCGCCGTGAACGCGTCGATCGGCCTGTGGTTCAGCCAGTCTCTGTTCCAGTTCTCGAAGCCGAATCCGGCGTTCCCGGACCAGTGGCTGCTGCAGGGGTTTTCGGCCACCCAGATCACCCTCGGCGCGGTCTTGATCGCCATCGTGTTCGGGGCAGGAATCCTGTGGTGGGGCAACCGCTTCAACCGGTTCCGAAGGACCACGATGATCGGGTTCGGCGTCCTCGGTGGGATCGGGCTCGTCGGCGCGGGTCTCGTGGTCAACCATGCCGGCGCCTCGGCCGGGGATTCCGCGCTCGTCGCCGGCGCCGTCGTGCTGGCCGCCATCGGCTTCGCCGCCGGCCTGTTCGTGCTCGCCGGTGCCACTCCGGCAGCGGTGGGACTCCTGGCTGACGT
>JBKKBB010000039.1:0-5161 GCA_046714395.1 Candidatus Limnocylindrales bacterium
GGCCGTCGGTCGGTACCGCGGTTTCCAGCCAGACGCGCGACGATTCCTCCTGGTCACCCTCGCCAGCGGTGCGGCGCTGAGCCTGTGGTGGATCGACTTCAATCTGTATCTCGCGTCGCTCGGCTTCGATACCGCGCGAATCGGGATCATCGCGACGGCGGGTTCCGTCGCCGGGGCGCTGGCCTCCTTTCCGGCCTCGTCGCTGTCGGATCGGTATGGGCGGCGGCTGGTCATGATCGGCGGTGGTGGGCTGAGCCTCGTGGCGGTCGCGGGGCTGCTGCTCACCGCCGAGCCGACCGCCATCCTGCTCCTCGCGGCCGCCTTCGCGGCCGGCGATCAGGTCCTCCACGTCGTGGCCGTGCCGTATCTGTCGGAGCATTCCCATCCGGAACATCGGAGCGAGCTGTTCGCCCTGCAGTACGCGATCACCAGCGCGACGAACGTCCTCGCCGCGGCCCTGGGCGGGATCGTGGCGCGCCTCATCGCCGACAACCTCGGGTTTGTCGCCGACGGCCCCGCGACCTATCGGATCATCCTGCTGTTCATGGTCGGGCTTCTCGCCATCGGCCTTGTCGTGATCCTGCGGCTCACCGATGACCGCCCCGCATCGGTCTTCCGTCAAGATTCCGAGGTCGGAGGCGCGGCGTCGGCGGCGCGCCCGATCATCCGACGCGGTCGGGCCTTTGGCCGTCTGGGCCTCACCGTCCGAGACCGACGGACCTTTGTCCATCTCCTCCTGCCTGGCTTCCTGATCTCGATGGGAGCGGGGCAGGTCATCCCGTTTCTCAACCTCTTCATCCAGCAGAAGTTCGGGCTGGACCTGGCTTCCCTGAACGGCACGTTTGCGATCACCAGCATCGGGACCATGGCCGCGATCCTGTATCAACCCACCCTGGCGCGGCGGTTCGGGCGGATTCGGTCCGTGCTGCTGGTCCAGGGAGCGAGCATTCCGTTTCTGATCGTGCTCGGGTTCAGCCCGATCCTGTGGACGACGATCGCGGCCATGGCCGTCAGGAACTCACTGATGAACGCCGGGAATCCGATCTTCAACTCGTTCGCGATGGATCGGGTGAGCGGCGCCGAGCGGGCGACGCTGGCTGCGGCGATGTCCATGCTCTGGTCGGTCGGCTGGGTGATCGCCGGGCTGTATTACTCGATCGTCCACGCGACGTTCGGTTTCGAGGCCGGCTACACGGTCAATTTCGCGACGATCATCGTCCTGTACAGCGCTGCGACATGGCTCTACTGGCTGTGGTTCGGCGACGCAGAGCCGCGAACGGCGCCCACCGGGGGTCGTGGCGGCGCCCCGGCAACCGACGGACTAAACTCCGCCCATGACGGCTGAGGCGACCCCGCGCGAGAAGACCGGCATCCCGAAAAACCCGGGACGGGCCGACCTCGGGATGAAGGCGACGCTGCTCTTTCCGAGTCGCGAGATCGTCGACCAGTTCTATGTCCCCCTCATTTACACCGCCTGCCGAACGTGCTATTCCGAGATGCCACCGGAGGAGATCTTCCGGCGGGCCGCCGGCGGCGAGGTCGACGTGGCCAAGATGCAGCGGCTCATCAACGGCGTGATCGAGTCCGGACACGGCAGCACCATCGAACACGTAGTCTTCACATTCGGGATCACCGGTGTGTCGCGAACCCTGTCCCACCAGCTCGTCCGCCATCGGGCCGGAGTGGCCTTCGATCAGCAGAGCCAGCGGTATGTCACCTACAAGCAGGCCGCCACGATGCTCCCCCACTCCATCGCGGCTGCCGACCCGGAGCTGCGGGCACATTTCGAGGACCAGGTTGCGTCATCCATGGAGCTCTACGGTGAGCTGGTGGGGGCCGGGATCCCCGGCGAGGACGCCCGCTTCGTGTTCCCCAACGGGACCCGGACGAACCTCGTGATGACCACGAATCTGCGAGCCCTGATCCACATGTCGGGTCTGCGCCTGTGCACGATGGCCCAGTGGGAGATTCGGCGGCTGTTCCAGCTCATCCGGCACGAGATCTTCAGCGTCAGCCCATTCCTCGGCTCCTTCCTGGCGCCCAAATGCGTCCCGCTCGGCTACTGCGACGAGATGGGCAATCGGGACGGCCATTGCCCGATCCGACCGCACAAGGATCAGGTGCTCGAAGCGTGGGCCGACAGGGCCAGGGCCGCCCGCGCGGCAGGACGCGAGCTGCCGGTAACGTCGTGAGAATCCGGCTCGAGTTCGACCGGATCGGGCCCGGGGTCGAGATCGGGCCGCATCGCCACGGTGTCGAAACCATTGTTTACGTGGCGGGGGGCGAGGTCGTCTTCGAGCACGGCGAAGCCCTCGAGCGCCGGGCCGTGGTGCGCGCCGGCGACGTCCTGTACGAGGCCCCCGCCGAGCATCACGTCGTCCGGAATGAAGCAACGATCGACGCGCTGGTCCTGCTCGCCTGCACCGATCCGGACCCCCGCCGGTTGGGTGCGATGCTCCGTCGCTGGGACTCTCCTGCGGAGCCGGTCCGGCGGGCGGCCGACGCGGCCGTCGAGGAGGCGCATGGGTTTCGGCGGCGCTTGCTGGCTCGGCCCGGCGATTTCGGCTCCGCCGCGTTCACGATCACCGAGGTCGAAGTCGCCCCCGGATCAATGGACCTGTGGCACCGCCACCCACGTGCCGAACACGCGATCGTCGTCTTCGAGGGCCGGGGCATTGTGACGGTCGGCGACGAGACCGAGACCCTGGAGCCGCTCAAGGGCATCCGAATCGAGGAGGGCCGGGCCCACCGCGTCGAGAACACGGGCCGGACGACGCTTCGCTACTACGTCTGCGCGTCGCCGGGCCTCGACCCGATCGCGGATCGCGAGAATGCCGAAGCTCCGCGCCGCCGCCTCGACGCGTAGCCGACCGCTGGTGGGAGTGTCAATCGGCAGGAGAAGGGCGTGGCTCACGCAGCTTGGCGTGCGGCCTATCCCTGGATGTCCGCCACGAACCGGCGGATGACCCGGGCCAGGCGCGGGCTCGCCTCCTGCCCGGCCGCGAGCACCTCTTCGTGGGTCAGCGGTTCGCCGCTGTAGCCGGCACCGGCGTTGGTCACCAGCGTGACGCCAACGACCTCGAGCCCGGCCCACCGGGCGGCAATGCACTCCAGGACGGTGGACATGCCGACCGCCTGGGCACCGAGCTGGGCAAGCATACGGACTTCTGCCGGGGTTTCGTAATTGGGCCCGCTCAGGCCGACGTAGATGCCCTGGGCCATGTCTACCCCTTCGGTCGCCGCCGCGGCCAGCAGCCGCGCTCGGAGGCGTGGGCTCCAGGCGTCGGTGAGATCCGGGAAGCGAGCCCCGATCGTTGAAGCATTCGGCCCGCTGAGCGGATTGCGTCCGGTCAGGTTGATGTGGTCGGTGATCGCCATGAGCGTGCCTGGACCGAACGACGGGTCGAGACCCCCCGCGGCATTGGTCAGGAAGACCGCCTTCGCGCCGAGGCGGGCGAACAGCAAGACCGGCTGCACCACGAGGCCCGGGTCGTGGCCTTCGTAGAGGTGCAACCGGCCCTGGAGCATCGCGACGGGGTTGCCCGCGAGCCGGCCCAGGAGCAGCTGCCCGACATGGCCCGGCGCCGTTGCAGCGGGCCAGCCGGGCAGGTCCGCGAACGGGATCGCGACGCTGTCTTCAAGATCGTCGGCGAGGCCTCCGAGCCCGGATCCGAGGACGATCCCGAGCTCCGGCACAAGCGCCATGCGAGCCCGAACGGCAGCCTCGAGCGCATCGAGGCGGGCCGGCTGGTCGATCGGGCGGAGTGGGGCGGCAGGGTCGGGCGAGGGAACTGGGCTCGCGGTATCCGATCCGGACTGCTGCGAAGTCACGCGGGCCTCCTGTTGTGCGTCCAGGGGGGCGACGACCAAGGCCCGCAGCTCTGCTGCGCGACCGAAGTACCGACACCGGGATGCCGGTCACGTCCAGCCGGGCGACCAACCCGGGGACGGACACGAAGGTCCGTCGCGGCCAAGACAAGAAGCGCCCGAAGCGACCGGCCCGGAAGTTGGTCCCCTTGATGCGATCTCGGTTTCCGCGTCCCCTGACGGCCCCTTCGGGCAAGACCAATGTATGGCTGTCGGTCCGGGCGGGCAACGCGGTTATCCACGAATTCTGCCGGGTTCGGGCGTCCCGTGTCCACGAGTTTTCGACGCGGGTGGACGGCCTGTGGATAAGGGGGGGCCGGTGACCCGAACGACGGATCGTTGAGACATCCATGGAGCCCGCCCGCGCGCCGCGCCGGGAATCAGCCGCCGACGGCGAACATCTCGATCCGCGGCAGGTGGCTGGTCGCATCCGAGCGGAGCTCGGAATAGCGATCGACTCGGGCGGACCAGACCCCTGCAAGCAACGCCCTGATGTCGGCGTCCGATGCCTCGGCCCGGAGCGGCCCTCGAATGTCGGTGCCGCTGGCGCTGAAGAGGCACGTGTACAGCTTGCCCTCGGCCGACAGCCTCGCCCGCGTGCAGTCGGCGCAGAAGGGTTGGGTGACGGAGGCGATCACCCCGATCTCGCCGGAGCCATCGCGATACCGCCAGCGACCGGCGACCTCGCCCCGATAGCCGGGTTTGGCCGGCTCGAGCGGGAGGTGCGCGTCAATCGCGGCGACGATCTGGGCCGCCGTGACAACGTCGTCGAGGCGCCAGCCGTTGGTGGTCCCGACATCCATGTACTCGATGAACCGGAGAATCAGGCCTTCGGCGCGGGCCCAGCGGGCCATCGGGACGATGCTGTCCTCGTTCTCCCCCTTCTTCACGACCATGTTGATCTTGATCGGCGCGAGACCTGCCGCCCGTGCGGCGTCGATCCCCTCGAGCACACGATCGACCGGAAAGTCGACGCCGTTCATGCGCCGGAACGTTTCGTCATCGAGCGAATCGAGCGAGACCGTGATGCGTTGCAGGCCGGCCTCGGCGAGCCCCGCCGCCAGGCCCTTGAGGGCCGATCCGTTGGTAGTCAGGGTCAGGTCGATCCGCTTGCCGGCGGGCGACCTGAGAGCCGCCAGCATGGCGATGAGATCGGGCAGGGCTCGGCGCACGAGCGGTTCGCCGCCGGTGATCCGGAGCTTCTCGACGCCGAGCCCGACGGCGATGGCCGCCACGCGGCAGATCTCCTCGTAGGTGAGCACCTCGGCGTGGGGCAGGAACGCATAGTCGCGCC
>JBKKBB010000040.1:0-4435 GCA_046714395.1 Candidatus Limnocylindrales bacterium
CTCAGCGGCTGAGGAGGTCACTGACGGCGGGCGCGATGCGCTCGACCCAGAGCGCGTATTGCACGCCGCTCGGATGCAGGCCATCGTCGGCGACGAGGGCGCGATCTGCGGCTGCACGCAGTGACAGGTCATGGATGTCGACGACGGTGATCCCGCGGGCCGCGGCGAGGGTGGACAGAATTTCATTGTTCACTCGGATCCCGGCCGCCTGCTGGACCGGATCGCCGAAGCGTGCGCCCGCGGGCGTGACGGTGTAATCGGGCGTCGTCACGACGAGAACTCGCTGCGGCCCGATGCGCGATCGGAGATCGTCCAGAATCCTTGCCAGGTTGGCGCGGTACGTCTCCGGTGGAACCCCCTGAACGACGTCGTTGACGCCCACGAGCACGGTCACGAAGTCGGGTCGGAGCGCATCGAGCTGGGGCAGTTCCACCTCGATCACGTCGCGCGACGTGTAGCCATCGACCCCCAGGTTCGCGACAAGTTCCAGCGTCGGGTCCCGGGCCGCGAGATCCACCACCAGCAGGTTCGGCCAGCGGGTGTCGATTGGGACGGACGTCCCGATCGTGTAGGAATCGCCGAGCGCGACGTAGCGGAGTCGTCCACCAGTGGGGTTCACAAGCGCCGCACTGGATCCTGCCGCGTTTGAGGCTGGCGGCCCCGAGACGGTGGGGGTGTCGGTGACCGGCCCGCAGGCAACCAGGACTGCCGCGATGAGCGAAGCAACCACAGACGTTCGAGCCATCTCATCTCCCGCTGCCGCCTACGGCAGACGGCCAAAGGCGTCGACGAGCAGATCCTCGAACTTCGCGCCGTCGATCCCGATCCCGACTTCGGCGTTTGGAGCAAGGCCAGAGCGGTCCATGCGCCGCTTCAGGCCCTCGCAGACCGTCCGGCCCCGGGCCGGGCCGTCCGTCGTGTCTACCCGGACGTTGTAGGCCGCCACCGAGACGAAGTCGGACACCGCCAGATGAGCAATTGCGACGGCATCGTGGATCGCCGTGACGGTGCCGCCGTACCACCGCCCCACCCGGTCGATCGCGAATTCGACGAGCTCGGCGGCCACCCGCCCCGAGCTCGTACCGGTCGCCCTGAGCCGCTCGGCGGCCGGCGCGTCGAGCGTCGCCTGGTGGGTGACGTCGAGGCCCATCATCGTGATCGAGAGCCCCGACCGGAAGACGATGTCGGCCGCCTCGGGATCGGCATAGATGTTGAATTCGGCCGATGCAGTGGTGTTTCCCTCGCCGATCGAGCCGCCCATGATCGACAGGTGCGCGATCTTGGACGCGAGGCCCGGGTGGAGCCGCAGCAGCAGCGCGATGTTGGTGAGCGGCCCGATTGGAGCGATCGCCACCGGGACCGGCGAGTCGGACAGGATTCGGGCCATGAGGGCGACCGCACCTTCAGGGTACGGTGCAGCCGGCGACGCGGGGAGAACCGTCCGACCGATGCCCCCCTCGCCGTGGATTTCTGTCCCCCGGACCGCCGCCCCAGTCAGCGCTCCATCCGCCCCCTCGCCAACCGGGATGTCGCTGCGTCCAAAGAGATGGAGCAGCCGAAGGGCGTTCTCGGTGCAATGTCGGACGTCCGCGTTCCCGCCGACGGTCGTGACGGCCAGCAGAAAGAGCTCCGGCCTGGCTACAGCGAGACCAATCGCAAGGGCGTCATCGAGGCCCGGATCGCTGTCGATGATGAGCGGCAGCGGCCGCACGGCGGTCCCGATCGGCGCGGTTCGCGGGACGGCGGGTGCCGGGAAGAACGTCGGGGTGGCACGGGTCGTGCCGGCGGTCGGGTAACGGCTCGCCACCCGGTCAGCCCTGATGGTACGGCTGCCCCGCCGAGGCGGGCCCGCGGACGCGGCCCACGACCCCGGCAACGACCACGACGGTCACGATGTACGGGATGCTGTTCAGCAGCTGTGGCGGGACATCGATCCCGAGGATGGACAGGAGCGCCTGGCTCGTGTCGGCGAAGCCGAATACGAGGGCCGCCCCGAACGCGCCGATGGGATGCCACGCCCCGAAAATCATCGCCGCGAGGGCGATGAAACCGCGTCCGGCGGTCATCCCCATCTGGAAGCTGCCCGCGGTCGAGAGCGAGAGGTACGAGCCGGCCAGGCCGGCAATGAGCCCTGCCAGGAGCAAGGCGCGGTAGCGGATCGCGAGGACGTTGACCCCGACGGTTCCGGCTGCGGCCGGCTTCTCGCCGGACGCGCGGAGCCGCAGGCCCCAGCGCGTTCGGAACAGCATGTAGGCGAGGAACAGGACCATCACGATGGCCACGTAGACGTACGGCTTGGCCGAGAAGAGGATCGGGCCGAGGATCGGAATGTCGGCCAGCAGCGGCAGGCGCATCGCCTCGATCGTAGGCGGCGTGTTGAGTTCGGTATTCCGCCCGAGAATGCGCAGGAACAGGAAGTTCGTGATCCCCAGGGCACCGATGTTGATGACGGTGCCGGCAATGATCTGGTCCACCTTGTGACGGATGCCCAGCCAGGCGAGCAGCAGCCCAACGACGGCGCCCACCAGCATGGCGGCCGCGACGCCCAGGAGTGCGCCGAGGAGGGGGTTGCCGGTGGCCAGGAAGACGACGCTCGCAACGATCGATGCGGTGCACGCGCCCAGGAGCATCTTGCCCTCGATGGCGATGTTAAACATTCCGCTCCGCTCGGACAGGATCCCGGCGAGGGCGCCCATCGTGATCGGCGCCGCCAGCTCGAGGCTGCCACCGAGGACCCCGGTGAGATTGGCCGAAGTCCCGTTGAGCGCCGCCGCCAGGAGCGCGGCGAGGAACGGCAGCATCAGCACCAGCAGCCACTGCCGCCAGGGGAACGCGGTCCCGCGAATCAGCTGGAGCATGCCGACGACCCCGGTCCCGACACCCGCGATCATCCACAGGACGCCGACGGACGTCTTGAGCTCCGCGCTCTGGCCGCCCTGCCTGTCGATCCAGAAGGAGAACAGCGCGGGCGTCGCGAAGGCCCCGGCCGCCGCATACAGCAGGACGAGGCCGACCGCAGCCAGGACGACGCCCCGGATGCGAGCGTCTCGAAGCGCGCGTCGGGCAGCCAGGCCCTGGGCCGCGTGCATGCCCTGAATCGGCGCGGCCGCCAGCGGCTCGCTCACGCCACCACCTCGGGCTCGACCGATCGGGCCTTGATTCGCCAGATGGTCCGGACCAGCCCGGGCGCTGCCACGAACATGATCACGAGCGCCTGAACGAAGAACAGCAGGTCGAACGGGATACCGGACTGGATGCCCATGAGCTTGCCGCCTGTCGTGAGGGCACCGAACAGGAGGGCGGCGAGGACCACGCCACTCGGGCGGAGTCCGGCGAGTAGCGCCAGGGCAATCGCGTTGAACCCGTTGCCGCCCGACAGGTCGTTGGACAGCTGGCCGACGGTCCCGATGACCATGAACGAACCGCCCATGCCGCAGAGGGCGCCCGACAGGAACATCGCCAGCATCATTGAGCCGCCGGCGCTCATGCCGGCGTAGCGGGCCGCGGTCAGGTTGAATCCGGCGGCCCGCAGCTCAAAGCCCTTGGTCGTCCGGAACAGGAGCAACGACACCAGCACGGCCATGATCAGGGCGACCACGAAGCCGTAATCCAGCCGGAGCGCCGGCAGGGGCAGGATGTTCGGGACGTCCACGAAGGTAGTCAGGACCTTGGAGATCGGCGAACTACTGCCGGGTGCTCTGAGGACGTCGGATCGCAGCGCGAACAGCACGATCTCGGCGGCGACGTAATTGAGCATGATCGTGGTGATGACCTCGTGGGCCCCGGTCCGGGCCTTGAGGAACCCCGGCACAAAGCCCCACAGACCACCGGTCACGGTCCCCGCGATGACGGCGGCGACGAGGATGACGGCGGCCGGAGCGTTGCCCGCGAGCACGATGGCGGTGGTCGTGGCACCGAGGGCGCCGATGATCAGCTGGCCGTCGCCTCCGATATTGAACATCCCGGCCCGAAACGAGATCGCAACGCCGAGACCGGCGAAGATCAGGGGGGCCGAAGCGACCAAGGTCTCGGTCAGGGGTCGAACGGCGGTCGCAATGTCCTTCGGGCTGCCGCTCTGGAGCGCCGTAAGGATCCGTCCGGGGTCGCCGAATGCACCCGACAGCATCGCCCCGTAGCCCTTGACGACACCGCCGAATGCGCCGCCGATTGCGGCGAGCGGATCGGATCCGATCTTCGAGAGGTTCTCGAAGTCGGTGATGACGATGACGATCGCCCCGAACAGGAGCGCCGTGACGACCGCTAAGATCGGCAGTGCCCCTCGGCGGGCAGTTGCGACGACGAGCGCTCCCGCCCGGCGGGCCACCGCGGCGAGCCGGCTCACGCCGCGGTCCCGCCGAACGCCGCACCACCCATGAGCAGGCCGATGGCCTCGTGGGTCGCCTCCTCGCCGGAAAGGACGCCGACGATGCGGCCC
>JBKKBB010000041.1:0-7851 GCA_046714395.1 Candidatus Limnocylindrales bacterium
GACGTAGATGACGCTCGTGTTCGCGCCGGTCTCGGTGACCGCCTCGAGGCACGTGTTGAACACGGGCACCGGCCGCTCGAGCGCCTTCTGGCCGCCCTTGCCAGGTGTCATGCCGGCGACGATGTTCGTGCCGTAGTCCTGCATCTGCTGGGCGTGGAACGCGCCTTCACGACCGGTGATGCCCTGGACGACGAGTCGCGTCTCGGCGTTGACGAGGATGCTCACGCGCCGACTCCGACGGTGGCGGGTGAGCCGGCCAACTTCCTCGACATCGGCGGCGGGGCGAAGGCCGACAAGGTGGCGGAAGCGATGCGCCTGATCCTGAGCGATCCCAAGGTGAACGCAATCCTGGTCAACATCTTCGGTGGGATCACCCGCGGCGACGAGGTCGCCCGGGGCTTGATCGACGCGCGTGCCGGGCAAGTGCGGGCGGTGCCGATGGTCGTCCGGATCGTGGGCACAAACGCAGTCGAGGCCGCCGAGCTCCTGCAGGCCGCCAGGTTCGAGACGGCGGCCTCGCTCGACGAGGCAGCCGCCAAGGCCGTCGCCGCGGCCCAGGGAACCAGCGTGTGAGCATCCTGATCGGGCGCGACACGCGCCTTGTCGTTCAGGGCATCACGGGCCGTGAGGGTGAGTTCCACAGCCTCGCGATGCAGGCCTACGGCACGAACATCGTGGCCGGCATGACCCCCGGCAAGGGCGGCCAGCGTGCGCTGGAGGACACGGTTCCCGTCTTCAACACGGTCGCCCAGGCTGTCGGTGAGACCGGCGCCAACACCACCTGCATCTTCGTCCCCGCGGCGGGTGCGCCCGACGCGATCCTCGAGGCCGCAGGGGCCGGGATCGAAACCATCTTCTGCATCACCGAGGGCATTCCGGCGCTCGACATGATCCCGGTCGTCGAGGCGGTCCGGTTGGCCGGCGCTCGCCTGATCGGGCCGAACTGCCCGGGAGCCACATCACCCGGTCGAGCCAAGGTCGGGATCATTCCGGCCTCAGTCCATCGCGAGGGGGACGTCGGGGTCGTCTCACGCTCCGGGACCCTGACCTATGAGGCCGTTCAGGCCATGAGCGATGCCGGAATCGGCCAGTCGACGTGCGTCGGGATCGGTGGGGACCCCGTGATCGGCACCACCTTCCTCGATGTGCTCAGGCTGTTCGAGGCCGACCCGGAAACCCGGGCGCTGGTCCTGATCGGCGAGATCGGCGGCGGCGCCGAGGAGGAGGCCGCCGCCTGGGCCGCCGAGCACCTTCGGGACATTCCCAAGGCGGCGTTCATCGCCGGGCGGACCGCGCCCGAGGGCAAGCGCATGGGTCATGCCGGAGCGATCATCTCGGGCGGCGCGGGCACCGCGGCGTCCAAGGTCAGCGCGCTCGAAGCAGCCGGATTTCGCGTCGCAGGCTCTCCGACTGAGATCCCGGCACTCCTGCGCGAGGCCGGGTACCGCGGCTGATGGGCTTCCTGATGGATCTCGTGGCCGGCGACAGTCGCGCGATCCTCCTGGCCATCAGCCTCGATGACTGGGCGGGTCTTGCCGATCCGGAGCGATTCGACGCACATCTGGCCCTCGGCGGGGCGATGGATCCCACCTGGCTCGACCTGTTCAGCGAGGCCGTTCGTGGGGTCACGGGTAGCGCTGAACCGGTCGATTTCATCGACGCTCGACGCGACCTCAACGGAACGACGGAGGTCGGCGAGCGCACCGTCGAACGGGTCGATCCGGCCTGGATCACCGGCCTGGCCCGGGTTGCCGATCGGGACGTCGACGCCATCGCCGGCCGGTGGATCGAGCTGGTCGAGGAGGAGTTCGGTGCGTTGCCGCGCGAGGAGAAGCCCTGGATTCGGCAGCTCGCCGGCGATCTGATCACCTTTGGAAGGAAGGCGGATCAGTCGGCAGCTGTCATCCTCGCCTGGTCCCTGTAGCGGGACGTCAACCCGGCCCGGGCTTCAGGCCGAGCCCAGCCCAGGCGGGTCCGCCGGGCGCTTCGATAAGCTCGACGAGGACGCCACCGCAGGAGCGCGGGTGGAGGAACGCAACCGGCCCCTCCGCGCCGCGACGCGGTGAGCTGTCGATGAGCTCGACGCCGTCGATCGCCAGGCGGGTCAGCTCCTCGGCCAGGTTGGCGACCTCGAAGCAGATGTGATGGAAACCCTCGCCCTTGCTTGCCAGGAAGCGGGCGACTCCGGTCGTTTCGTCGGTCGGTTCAACGAGCTCGACTCGGGATTCACCCACGCCGAGAAACGCGATCCGGACACGGTCCGACGGGATCTCCATGGTCGTTTCCAGGGGCATCCGGAGGATGTCCCGATAGAGGGCCAGGCTCCCCTCGATCGAGCGGACGACCATGGCCACGTGGTGGATACGGTGGGGTGGATGCGAAGACATGGCAGCAGACCTCAGATCGTGATCAGCTCGCGGTGGACACCCCAGGCGGCGCGGAGATGGTCTGCGACCTCGCCCACGGTCGCGTACGCCTTCACCGCGTCAATCAGGGGTGGCATCAGGTTGTCCGTACCGCGGGCGGCATCGTCGAGTCGGCGCATCGCCCCTTCCCAGGCAGCGGGATCGCGCTCGGCGCGGACGCGACGCAGGCCCTCGACCTGGCTCCGCTCACCGTCAGGGTCGATCCGCTGCGTAGGCGGCGTTGTCGTCGACTCATCCCGGAAACGGTTGACCCCCACCACGACCTGCTCCCCGGCATCGATCGCCCGCTGGGTCCGGTAGGCAGACTCCTGAATCTGGCGCTGCTGGAAGCCGGCGTCGAGCGCGGCGAGCGTCCCGCCCATGCGCTCAATCTCTTCGAGATACGCCCACGCCGCGGCCTCGAGCTCGTTCGTCAGCGACTCGACGAAGTAGGACCCGGCCAACGGGTCGGGCGTCTCGCTGACCCCGGCCTCGAAGGCCAGGATCTGCTGCGTTCGAAGCGCCAGGCGAACGGATTCCTCGGTTGGAAGCGCCAGGGCCTCGTCGCGCGAGTTCGTGTGGAGGCTCTGCGCGCCGCCGAGCACAGCGGCGAGCGCCTGGAGGGTGGTCCGAACCACGTTGTTGTCGACCGACTGAGCCGTGAGTGAGCTGCCGGCCGTCTGAACGTGGAACCGGCAGGCCATCGAGCGAGGATTTTCCGCCTTGAAGCGCTCCTTGACGATCTTCGCCCACATCCGGCGGGCCGCGCGGAACTTGGCGACCTCCTCGAAGAGCTCCGACCAGGCGGCGAAGAAGAAGCTCAGGCGTGGTGCGAACTCGTCGATCGCGAGGCCTCGAGCAAGGGCCGCCTCGACATACGCAATCGCATCCGCAAGCGTGAACGCGAGCTCCTGGGCCGCCGTTGCGCCGGCCTCCCGCATGTGGTAGCCGCTGATCGAGATCGTGTTCCACTTGGGCAGCTCGCGGGCGCCGAACTCGAAGATGTCGGTGACGAGTCGCATCGATGGCCGGGGCGGGTAGATCCACGTTCCGCGAGCCACGTATTCCTTCAGGATGTCGTTCTGGACGGTCCCGGACAGCTGATCCCTGGCGACACCCTGGCGCTCGGCGGCGGCCACGTACAGAGCGACCAGGGTGGCCGCCGTCGCGTTGATCGTCATCGAGGTCGAGACCCGGCCGAGCGGGATCTGCTCGAACAGCACCTCCATGTCGGCCAGGCTCGCGATCGGCACCCCGACGCGACCGACCTCCCCGGCAGCTTCCGGCGCGTCCGAGTCATAGCCCATCTGGGTCGGCAGGTCGAAGGCGACCGACAGTCCCGTTTGGCCCTGTTCGAGCAGGTAGCGGAAGCGTCGATTCGTCTCGGCGGCGGTCGCGAAGCCGGCGTACTGGCGCATCGTCCAAAACCGGCTCCGGTACATGGTCGGCTGGACGCCCCTGGTGAAGGGGTACTCACCCGGCCGGCCGAGGTCGCGTTCCTCGTCGAGCGATCCAAGATCGGCGGGTGTGTACAGGTCGCGGATCTCGATGCCTGAGGACGTCTCGAAGGAATCACGGCGCTCAGGCGCACCTTTGAGCGCCCCGGCGCGAGTGTCCCGTCGCCAGCGGTCCCGGCCGGGATCCTTACCTTCGGTCACGCGCCCTCCCTGCCCGATCAGCCGATCACGAGGAGGAGATCGCCCAGTTCGATCTTGCTCCCCGGGGCCACCGCGACCCGCTCGATGGTGCCGTCCCGCGGGGCCAGGATCTCGTTCTGCATCTTCATCGCCTCAAGGACCACGAGTCGTTGGCCGGCGGCCACGGCGTCCCCGCTGCCAACCCCCACCGAAACGACAACCCCGGGGATCATGGCACGGACCTCGATCGGGCCGCTGCGGTCGATCGCGGAGCGGCCACGGCGAGCTTGATCGCGCAGCGCAGCCCGCGACGCGAGCTCGATGTCGACCTCCATCTTCCAGCCGTCGACGACGACCTCCCGGCGCATCACGCCACTCGCGGTCGGCGCGGCGCTCGGCGGCAGAATTCGGACGTGCACCGCGGGCCCATCGGCGTCGCCGCGCTCGAGGACGGCGCGCTCATCGTCGAACCAGCGGAGCCCGACGTTGGCTCCGGCGCCGACCGCCAGCGGATCGACCACGATCGCTGCGATGCCCGCTTGAGCCGAAAGCGGCGTCATGGCGACCAGGACGGCTGCTGGTCCCGGCGTGGGGCTCGGCGCGACAGGCTGGGCCGCCGACCGGGTTGCTGGCGCGTTCGGCCTGGTCATTGCGGGTCCGGTCCGGTCATCGCGGCCACCGGTCCTGGGCGTGCTCCAGGCCGGATCGACGCCAGGCGCCGTCGCGCGAGTCCAAGCCCTCGCCTGGGCGCCGCTGAGTCGGCGGACGAGTGGGTTCGACAGTGGCGCGCGCTGGGAACACCGCCGCGAGCCCGGCAGCGAGCTGCCCCGTTGCGGCAGCCCGGGCAAACGCAGACGGACCGTCCCACTGCTCCCCCACCCAGTTGGTGGACAGATTCGCGGCTCGAAACGAAGGGGCCCGCGCCAGGAACCGATGGAACGGGAGCGTGGTCTGGATCCCGGCGATCTCCGTCTCATCGAGCGCTCGGCGTAGCCGGTCGAGCGCGGCGTCGCGATTGGCGCCGTGCACCATGATCTTGGCGATCAGGTTGTCGTACTCGGCGGGGACTCGGTCGCCGGCCTCGATCGCCGTATCGACCCGGACGCCCGGTCCCCCGGGCATCGTCCAACGGCGCACGATGCCCGGTGTCGGGGCGAAGTCGCGGGCGGGATCCTCGGCGGACAAGCGTACTTCGATCGCATGGCTCGATGGCTCGGCCGCCGACGCTGCGGCGGCCAGCGCGGCGGCGGACAGGGGGCGACCTGCCGCCAGGAGGAATTGCTCCCGAACGATGTCCAGACCGGACACGAGTTCCGTCACCCCGTGCTCCACCTGGAGCCTCGTATTCACCTCCAGGAAGTAGAAGGTGCCGTCCGGCGCTCGCAGGAATTCGGCCGTTGCGGCGTTCGTCAGTCCGGCCGAGATCGCGACCCTGACCGCGAGGTCATGCAGGTGCACCCGGTCCTCTTGGGTCAGTCCGGGAGCCGGCGCCTCCTCGACGAGCTTCTGGTGCCGCCGCTGGACCGAACAGTCCCGCTCCCCGATCGCGACGACGCGTCCGGTCTCATCGCCGAGCAGCTGTACTTCGACGTGGCGAGCGGGCGAGATCTCGTGCTCCAGGTAGACCGAGCCGTCCCCAAAGGTGGACGCTGCCTCGCTGGAACCGGACAGCAGTGCGTCGGCAAGCTCGCTCGCGAACGCGACCCGCCGCATCCCACGGCCGCCGCCGCCGGCCGCGGCCTTGACGAGGAGCGGGAAGCCGATCTCCTCGGCCGCCCTGATCGTCTCCTCCAGCTGGTCGTGACGCTCGAAGGTGGCGGGCTCCAGTGTCCCTGGAACGGCGAGCACTCCGACGCCGTGCGCTGCTCGCCGCGCGTGGAGCTTGTCGCCCAGCGCGTCAATGACCCGCGATGACGGCCCCACGAACGTGAGCCCGGCGTCTTCCACCGCGCGCGCGAATGTCGCCCGCTCGGCCAGAAAGCCATACCCCGGATGGACCGCATCGGCCCCGGATTCCAGCGCGGCGCGCAGCACCGCGTCGATCCGCAGGTAACTCTCCGCGGCCGGCGCCGGGCCGATCCGGATGGCCAGGTCGGCACGCCGGACATGCGTCGAGCGCGCATCCGCATCGCTATACACGGCGACGGCTTCCATGCCCATCTCATGACAGGCACGGATCAGCCGGACCGCGATCTCTCCCCGATTCGCAATGAGGACGCGGCGAAAGGGTGGACCGCCGGCGACGTCTTTGCGCAAAGACGATCGGTCGGCAACGTCAGAGCGGGATGTTGCCATGCTTCTTTCGAGGATTTGAGTCCCGCTTGTTGGCCAGCATCTCGAGCGCACGTATCAAACGCGGCCTCGTCTCGGATGGTCTGATGACGTCGTCGACGTAGCCGCGAGCTGCGGCCACGTACGGGCTGGCAAACTCAGCCTCGTACTCGGCCACGAGCTTCGACCGTTCCGCGACCGGGTCAGCGGCCCGCGCGATCGCGTCCTTGAAGATGATGTTGACGGCGCCTTCCGCGCCCATCACCGCGATCTCGGCCGTCGGCCAGGCGAAGTTCATGTCGCCGCGGATGTGCTTGCTGCTCATGACGTCGTAGGCGCCGCCATAGGCCTTGCGGGTGATCACCGTCAACTTCGGCACTGTCGCTTCACAGTACGCGTAGAGCAATTTGGCTCCGTGCTTGATGATGCCCCCGTGTTCCTGCGCCACGCCCGGCATGAAACCAGGAACGTCCACGAACGTGACGATCGGCACGTTGAAGCAATCGCACGTTCGGACGAAGCGCGCCGCCTTGATCGACGCATCGATGTCGAGGGCGCCCGCAAGGACCGCCGGCTGCTGCGCGACGATCCCGACACTTCGGCCGCCGAGACGCGCATAGCCGACGATGATGTTCGGTGCCCAGCCCGGCTGGATCTCAAGGAAATCCCCATCGTCGACGATGCGACTGAGGACCTCATGCATGTCGTAAGGCGTGCGCGAATCGTCCGGAACGATGTGGTCAAGCGTCGGATCCATGCGGCCAGGCGGATCGGTGGTGGCAACCCGCGGCGGATCGCTCAGGTTGTTCTGCGGAAGGTAGCCGAGGATCCGACGCGCGGCATCGAGCGCTTCCGCCTCATCGGCCGCGGCAAGCTGAGCAACGCCACTCTTGGTGGTATGGGTGATCGCTCCGCCGAGGAATTCCGAGTCCACTTCCTCATGTGTCACGGTCTTCACCACATTCGGGCCAGTGACGAACATGTAGCTCGTGTGCTCGACCATGATCGTGAAGTCGGTCATCGCCGGCGAGTAGACAGCGCCCCCAGCGCACGGCCCCATGACGACCGAGATCTGCGGCACGACACCAGACGCCATGACGTTGCGCAGGAAGATGTCCGCGTAGCCGCCGAGTGACGCGACGCCTTCCTGGATGCGGGCGCCACCGGAGTCGTTGAGACCGATGATCGGCGCGCCGACCTTCATCGCGAGATCCATGATCTTGCAGATCTTCTCGGCGTACGCCTCGGAAAGCGAACCGCCGAAGACGGTGAAGTCCTGGCTGAAGACGAACACCAGCCGACCGTCGATGGTCCCGTGGCCGGTGACGACGCCGTCGCCCAGGTAGCGTTGCTTGTCCAGGCCGAAGTCCGTCGCCCGATGCGTGACGAAGGCGTCGAACTCCACGAACGACCCCGCGTCGAGCAAGAGGTCGAGCCGCTCGCGCGCGGTCAGCTTCCCCTTGGCGTGCTGCTGCTCGATGCGCTGCTCGCCACCCCCGAGGCGCGACTGCGCGCGCAGCGCCGCGAGTCGCTCGATC
>JBKKBB010000042.1:0-7534 GCA_046714395.1 Candidatus Limnocylindrales bacterium
GCCGCGGAGATCCTGCCTCCCGGCGTCCTCAACGTCATCACGGGCACCGGCGCCGCCATCGGAGACCATCTCGTCGGGCATCCCAAGGTCGGGATGGTCTCGGTGACTGGTGACACGGACACCGGCAAGCACATCGCCAGGGTCGCCGCCGACCGCGTGAAGCGCCTCCACCTGGAGCTCGGCGGCAAGGCCCCGGTCGTGGTCTTCGATGACGCCGATCTCGCCGCCGTCATAGACAACCTCAAGACCTTCTCCTACTGGAACACGGGCCAGGACTGCACGGCCCCGTGCCGCGTGATCACGGGCCCCAAGGTCTACGACAACTTCGTTGCCGACCTTGCTGCCCAGGTCAAGACGATCAAGTGGGGCGACCCGGCAGAAGGCGATGACATCGAGATGGGATCGCTCATCGCCCAGGCGCAGGCCGACAAGGTCGAGGGGATGGTGGATCGGGCGAAGTCCGGCGCCGAGATCGTCGCCGGGGGCCACCGACCGAACCGACCCGGGGCCTACTTCGAGCCGACCGTCATCGCGGGGCCCGACCAGAAGAGCGAGGTCGTCCAGGACGAGATCTTCGGACCGGTCGTGACGGTCCAGCGCTTCAGCGACGAGGATCAGGCGATCGCCTGGGCGAACGACGTCCGGTTCGGGCTGGCCGCGTCGGTCTGGACCTCGGACATCGGCCGGGCGATGCGGGTCGCCAAAGCCGTCCAGTTCGGCACGGTCTGGATCAACGACCACTTCACCCTCGCGTCCGAGATGCCCCACGGCGGCTTCAAGGAGTCCGGCTACGGCAAGGACCAGTCGATGTACGCGATCGAGGACTACACGATCGTCAAGCACGTGATGCTCAAGATCTGATCGATCGGGACCGGCGCCGAAGCCCCGCGGCGTGAGCGGGAAGGGGACCGCTGGGACCATTTACGAACCGGGCTCGTCCTCGGTGCGGTTCCACCAATTTGGTGATGTCCCGGGATAGTTGGTCGACCGGATTCGTGCTTACCGTCGCCCCGGACGGGTCATGATGGGGCCTCTAGAGCCGATTCCTGCACTTATCACGAAGCCGGTTCGTATCTGGAGGCGAATCCCGAGAGACTCCCGGCTAACACGAACCAGGATCGTAAATGGGCGTGAGGACGGGCTTCCCGCGCCGAAGCCGCGCGGGCTTGCCGTGCCGGAGCCGCGCGGGCACTTATCCGACCAGTGCGCGAACCTCGGGCATGCGTCGGATCGTCTCGAGATCGAACGGATTGCGGAAGATCCACAGGACCTCCTCGATCCCGACCTCGGCGTACCTGCGGATGAAGTCCGCGACGAGCTCCGGTGGTCCGCCGACGCCGAGGCCTCCAGGGGACCCGTCGGAGCCGATCCGGCCGCGGATCCCGTGGACGTCCACAACTTCGTCGAACGCCGAGATGGCCGCGGCCTCAGTGTCGCGGATGACGACCTCCATCGGGACCGTCCGGCTGATGGCCTCAAACGGCCGCCCGACCTCGGCGCAGCGTTCGGCGAGTACGGCGGAGGTTTCCGCGATCCGCTCCGGCGTTCCGTAGCCGTTCCAGCGATCGGCGTACCGGGCCGTCGTGCGCAGCGTCTTCTGCTTGCCGGACCCGCCGATGAGGATCGGCAGGGGTTGCCGAATCGGCCGTGGCTCGCAGAGCGCATCGATCATGCGATAGAACCGCCCAACGTGGGTGACCAGCTCGCCGTCGAGGAGCCGTCGGATCAGACCAACTGCCTCATCGAGCCGATCGAGCCGCTCCCCGAAACCAGTCCCGAAGTCGATCCCGAACGCCTCATGCTCGCGCTCGAACCAGCCGCCCCCGATGCCCAGGACGGCCCGGCCCCCGGAAAGGTGATCCAGGGTGGTCGCCAACTTCGCCGTGTGGCCCGGGTTGCGGAAGGTGTTGGCGGAGACCATCAGCCCGAGGTCGGCGCGCGTGGTAAGTGGGGCGAGCGCGGCCAGCGTGGTCCAGCCCTCGAGCTTCGGGCTCCGCCAGTCGCCTTCGTCCGAGAGGAGATGATCATCCAGCCAGATCGCGTCGAAGCCTGATGACTCGGCCGCCAGGCAGGCATCACGCAGCGACGGCCAGTCAGTTCGCTGAATCCAGTACGCCGCGCCGAATCTCATGGCCGGTATCGTACGACCGTGTCCCTCCCTGCCGTGACCCCCATGCCGTGAACCACGTGCCCGCCCCCGTCACCCAGCCGGTAGCGCTCGCGTTCCGCGACGCGATCGTCGCCTGGTATGCCGCACATGGTCGGGAGCTGGCATTTCGCCGGACGGCGGATCCGTACGCAATTCTCGTGTCCGAGGCAATGGCGCAGCAGACCCAGGCAGCCCGGGCGGCCGAGTATTGGACTCGATTCCTGGTCGAATTCCCGACCGTGCAGGCCCTTGCCAGAGCCACCCCCGCCGCGGTCCTGCGCGCCTGGCGAGGACTCGGCTACAACCGTCGAGCCCTGGCGTTACGCCGGGCCGCCGTCGTGATCGTGGAGGAGCAAGGAGGCCAGGTTCCACGTGACCTGGCGGCCCTGCGACGCCTTCCCGGGGTCGGACCGTATACCGCGCGGGCCGTCGCGGCCCTCGCCTTCGGCCAGCCCGTCGGCGCGGTCGATGTCAACGTCCGGCGCGTCCTGTCGCGGGCCTTCGGCGGGTCGCTCGATGCGTTCTCGACGGCTGAGCTGCAGGAGGTTGCCGACTCGATCGTGCCGCCGCAGGCGCCGGGCGCCTGGACCCATGCGTTGATGGACGTGGGAGCCACCTTCTGCCGACCCGTTGCGCCGCGCTGCGAGGCCTGTCCCGCCGCGTCCGCCTGCCGGGCGGCTGTGCAGGGGACCGCCGAGGATCGGTCGGCCGCAGGCGGATCGATGCAGCGGAGGTCAGCACGGGCCGCTCACGTGCGGCCCGCCCCGTTCGAGTCGACCAGCCGCTGGCTGCGCGGGCGTTTGCTCAACCTGACCCGGGACGCGCCCGGCGATTCCTGGGTTTCGGTACCCTCCGCGATCGGAGCCCACAACGTCATGGCGATCCGCGCCGCGATCGAGTCCATGTCCCGGGAGGGTCTCCTCGAGCGACATCCGGAGGCAGCGGACAAGATCCGGCTACCGATCCGATAACGCTCGGCTACGCTTCCCACTGCCGTGAATGCCGCAGCCACCCTCCCCGGCGCCGATTCCACTCCACTCCCCGCGGATGACGCCGCCCTCTTCGAGATGGATCTGCGCGGGCTTCGCCGTCGCTGGGCTTCCGCGGCCGCCCGCGGCCCGATCGGTGCCGAGGCAATGGCCGGGGAAGATCGCCGCGCGCATGCGTTCGGGATGCCCGGCGAGCGCTTGATGGAGCATGCGGGAGCGGCTGTCGCTGCGGCCACCCGCGCCCTGGCCGAGGCGACCGGGCGTCTGGGTCGAGGTCCGGTGCTCATTCTGTGCGGACCCGGCAACAATGGCGGCGACGGATTCGTCGCGGGGCGGCGCCTCGCCCGGGCGGGGATGGACGTCATCGTCGCGCTCGTGGCGTCGATCGCTCGGCCGACCACGGCTGACGCCGCGCGAAACTGGGATCGCCTCGCGTCGGAACCCCGGGTGACCAGGGTCCACGCGTCGTCGGCCCGCGAACTGACAATCCTCGGTGCCGACGTGGATCGGGCCTCGATCGTGGTCGACGCGCTGCTCGGCTCCGGCGGACGCGGCGCGCTTCGCGAGCCGATCCGGGGCGCCGTCGACCTGATCGGGCGCGCCCGTCTGGCGGGCGTGCCGGTGGTGGCCGTGGACACGCCGACTGTCGTTGATCTTTCCTCTGGCGACGCCTCCGATCCGGTGGCCCAAGCCGATCTGACCGTCACCTTTCATCGTCCAAAGACCGGCCTTCGCACCAAACGAGGGGCGGCGCTCGCCGGCAAGGTCCTGGTGGCGCCCATCGGGATCCCGGCGGAGGCGGACCGTGGCTGATCGAAAAGAGCCCGGGTTTCGTCAGGTCGCCCTCGTCGCAGCTGGAGCCGTGGCCGTGGTGCTTGGGGCGGCCGTCGTGACCGGCTATCTGCCGGAGGCGATCCAGCGCATCGTCTTCCACGCGCCGGTCACGATCGTCGTCCTCCTGGCCGGTACGTCGTACGTGCTGTGGCGCGTGGCCACGCGTCGCCCGCCCGAGGGCTGAGCGTGGCCGACCGTGCGCTGGTCGCGCCGATGGCCCGGGCCTCGACCATCAGCCAGCTCTCCAGCGAGCGGTATGACGTGCTCATCGTCGGCGGCGGTGTGGTCGGCTCGGGTGCCCTGCTCGATGCCACGAGCCGTGGCCTCAGAGCCGCCCTGATCGAGCAGTCGGATGTCGCGGCCGGGACGTCCGGCCGCTCGTCGCGCCTGATCCATGGCGGCCTGCGCTACCTCGAGCAGCTCCACTTTGGACTCGTTGCCGAGGCGCTGGAGGAGCGGGCACGGCTGATTCGTCTGGCACCGCATCTGGTCAAACTGGAACCGTTCCTCTTCCCGATCTACGGCTGGCCGCTGATCCACCAGGGCTTCTACGGCGCCGGGATCTTCCTGTACGACCTCCTCGGCTCGCGCCACGGCGCCGGCTTCGCCCGGCACATGCGACCGGCGGCGGCGCTCGAGTTCGCGCCACAACTTCGGGCCGAGGGGTTGCAGGCCGGGATCCTCTACCACGATGGGGTCGAGGACGATGCGCGCTTCACGCTTGCCGTCCTGCGCACGGCGACCGGTCTCGGCGCAGTTGCCGCCACGAGAGTTCGGGCCGAGGCCCCGCTGCTCGAGGCGGGTCGCGCCATCGGCGTGCGGGCCCGCGATCTCGAAACGGGTGCGGACTTCGAGATCCGGGCGGGCCGGGTCGTCGACGCCACCGGGGTCTGGGCGGCACATCCGGATGCGCGTTTCGCACCCGTTCCGGGGGGAGGCCGCGTCGTGCCCAGCCGGGGCGGCCACATCGTGATCCGTCGAGATCGGCTCAAGGCCGCCGGCGGGATGACCCTGCGGATCCCGGGTCGCGTCGTTTTCATCATCCCGTGGCCGAATCACTGGCTCATCGGAACCACCGACCACGAGGATGAACGGCCACCCGCACGCCCGTCGGCGTTGAACGAGGACGTCGACGAGCTGCTCGAGGTGGTCAATCGGCAGATGACGCTCGGGCTGTCCCGGGCTGACATCCTCGGGACCTATGCCGGCCTGCGACCCCTGGTCGGTGACGTGGGCGGATCGACCGTGAAGGCGTCCCGCGAGCACAAGGTCACCACCGACCCGTCTGGAATCGTCCGGATCGGCGGCGGCAAATACACGACCTACCGGATCATGGCCCGCGACACCATTGACGCTGTGCTGGGTGCGGACGCCGCGCGCGGGCGTCCATCGCAGACGGATGAACTGCCGCTGGTGGGAGCCGCTCCGCTGGCGGATCTGGCCGTGCTGGCGGCGCGGCTCGAGCGCGAGGCCGGGCTGTCCGGCCCGGTCGCCCGCCGACTCGTGGATCGCCATGGGACCGTAGCCGAGGCGGTTATCGCGCTCGCACACGAACGCGACCTCTTGCGACCGCTTGGAATGGAGACCGAGCACCTGGAGGCTGAGGTCGTGTGGGCCGCCACCACGGAACTGGCCGGCTCGCTGGACGATGTCCTGAGCCGACGGATGCGCCTCGTCCAGGAAATGCCGGATCGCGGTGCTTCGATCGCGCCGCGCGTGGCGGAGCTCCTCGGCGCCGAGTTGGGCTGGGATCCGTCTCGACAAGCGGACGAGGTGCGCTCGTATCTCGCTGGCGCACGAATCGAGTACGGCGTCCCGGGACGCTGAAGGCCGTGGCCGATGATCGCCTCATCCTCGCGCTCGACCAGGGGACGACGTCATCGCGTGCGATCGCCTTCGGGCGTGACGGCCGGCCCGTGGCCTCGGCCCAGCAGCTGTTCGAGCAGCGGTTCCCATCGCCCGGCCATGTGACCCATGACCCCGAGGCGATCTGGACCTCGCAACTCGAGGCAGCACGGCGGGTTGTGGCCGAAGTCGGCGGGCCGGAACGGATCGCGGCGATCGGGATCGCGAATCAACGCGAAACCACCATCGTCTGGGATCGCGCGACCGGCCGACCGATGGCTGATGCGATCGTCTGGCAGAGCCGGATCACGGCGCCGGCGTGCGAAGCACTCCGCGCCCGCGGTCTGGAAGCCACTTTTCGCGAGCGGACGGGACTCCCGCTGGACGCCTATTTCTCGGGCCCCAAGATCGCCCACATCCTCGATGCCGAGCCCGGCCTCCGGGCCCGAGCGGAGGCCGGCACGCTCGCGTTCGGCACCGTGGACAGCTTTCTGGTCTGGCGCCTGACCGGCGGCCGTCACCATGTGACCGATGTCTCGAACGCGAGCCGGACACTCCTCTTCAACATCCACTCCCTGGCCTGGGATCCGGAGCTGCTCGATCTCGTAGGCGTCCCGTCGGCGATCCTGCCGCGCGTCGTACCCAGCTCGGGCGTGGTGGGGGAGACCGATCCCGCGTTGTTCGGGCGGCCGATCCCCATCGCCGCGCTGGCGGGCGATCAGCAGGCTGCGACCTTTGGGCAGGCCTGTTTTGATCCGGGCCAGGCGAAGACCACCTACGGGACCGGCGCATTCCTGCTGCTGAACACGGGCACCGCGCCGGTCATATCGAAGCATCGTCTGGTGACGACTGTCGCGTGGCAACTCCAACCGAACGGGCCGGTCACCTATGCCCTCGAGGGCTCGGTGTTCGTGGCCGGTGCAGCCGTCCAGTGGCTTCGTGACGGCCTGCGGGCATTCGATGCCTCGGAGGGTATCGAGGAGCTCGCGGGTCAGGCGGTCGATACGGGTGGGGTCGTCGTCGTACCCGCGTTCACCGGGCTCGGAGCACCGTACTGGGACCCGGACGCGCGCGGGGCGATTTTCGGGATCACGCGCGGGACCGGTCTTCCGCAGATCGCCCTGGCTACGCTCGATTCGATCGTCCAGCAGGTTGCCGATGTCGTCGGTGCAATGGCCGCCGACATGGGCGCGACACCGGGCGCGCTCCGGGTCGACGGTGGCGCCGCTCGGAACGACGCGTTGCTCCAGGCGCAGGCGGACCTGCTCGATCTCCGGGTGGAGCGGCCGCAGGTGACCGAGACGACGGCACTCGGGGCGGCGTACCTGGCCGGAATCGCGACGGGCTTCTGGCCCGGACTGGATGCCTTGCGCTCGAACTGGGTGCTCGAGCAGGCGTTCCTGCCGAACATGTCTGCCGACGAGCGCGCCGAGCGGCGGCGGAGCTGGGCGCGGGCCGTCGATCGCGTTCGCGGCTGGGCCAGCCCCGACTGAGGGTCGGCCGCCAATCGCACCTTGTCCTGCCCTGGGCGCGGACCGCCCTCAAAGCGCCGAGCCGGTGCCTTCAGAAATCAGGGCTAGGCAGGTTGGCCGATACCGTCTATGCTCCGCGTCGCCCAGTGTCACGGCACGGTCCGTGACGGCATACGCGTAGACGACCACGAACCGGACTCCTCTCACGGCTGACGCGAGAACCCGAACGGCATCGCGGCGGCTAC
>JBKKBB010000043.1:0-7516 GCA_046714395.1 Candidatus Limnocylindrales bacterium
GCCGCGTTTCGATGCCTGAGGAAGGGCTTCGCGGGCGACCTTGTGCGGGCAGCGCCCATGCAGCCGCCAGAGGGAAGCTCAAGGGCGCTTCGGCGGGCGGGCGGTGGCTCGGGGAGGCGAGACTAGCTCGACTCGTCCGGCCACTTTGCAGCGGGCGGGTCTCGCAGGGCGGACTTCGCCGGGCGGTCGGTCCCGTACGATGCGCGCGATGGGTAATGCGGTCCGTCTCTCACGCTCGGGACCGGGCGAAGTCGTCGCCCACGTGACACTCGCCCGGCCCGACGTCCACAACGCCTTCGATGCCTCCGTGATCGCGGAGCTGGTTGCGGTCTTCGCGGCGCTGGCTCGTGAAGAGGCTACGACCCTCCGCGCCGTCGTCCTGGCCGGCGACGGCCCGACGTTCTGCGCCGGGGCGGACATCGCCTGGATGCGCGCCGCGATGCAGCTCGACGTCGAGGGCAACGAGCAGGACGCGATGGCCATGGCCGACATGTTCGAGGCGATCGATACGTGCCCGGTCCCGGTGATCGCCCGGGTGCACGGCGCGGCGCTCGGTGGCGGGATGGGACTGTGCGCCGTGGCCGATCTCGTGATCGCCGAATCCGGGACCAGGTTCGGGTTCACAGAGACGCGGCTCGGGATCCTGCCGGCCGTCATTGCCCCGTTCGTGATCGCCAAGATCGGTGAGTCGAATGCCCGGGCGCTGTTCCCCGGCGGCCGTCGCTTCGACGCGCTGCGGGCGCAACGGATCGGACTCGTCCACGAAGTCGTCGAGGGCGAGGCAGCGCTCGATGCGTCCGTCGAGGCGGCCCTCAACGACATCCTTGCGGCAGGCCCGACGGCCGCTCGAGCGGCGAAGGCGATCGTTCGTGAGGTTCGCGGCCTCGGCCACGGCTCGTCAAAGTGGCACACCGCACGAGTGATCGCCCGACAACGCACGACCGCGGAGGCGCAGGAGGGCTTCCGGGCGTTCGGTGAGAAGCGCCGTCCCGCCTGGGCCCCCGAGTCGGACGACTGACGCGTCGGCGACGAGCGTCAGGTCGTCGGTGGATCCGGCTCGAAGAATAGGCCACCGCGGCGGCCGGTACGGGATAAATCGGGGCACTGGCGCAATCTACGTGCGACAATCGCGACACAATGGCCGATCACGAGCTGAGCCCGAGCGAGGCCGCACGACGGATCGGGACGACGACCCGCAGCGTCCAGCGCTGGATCGGGCGAGGACTGCTGCCTGCGCGCCGGGTTGGAGGACGATGGCGTGTCGCGTCTGACGCGTTGGACGCGTTCATGGCAGGCATAGCGGGTGCCGGCGGCGACGGGAAGGCCACGGCGGCTGGGACGGCCGGGACGTCATCCGTGGCGACCTCGCGCACGGAACGACCGATTCGGCATCTCTTTGTGGCCAACCGGGGGGAGATCGCGCGTCGGATCGGCCGGACCTGTGCGCGTCTCGGCATCCACGTCACCGTCCCGGCTACCGCCGGTCCCGGAGCGCTCGACCTCCTCGACATCGAGGCGGTCGTGTCGGCGGCTGTGGCCGCCGGGGCCGACGCGGTCCATCCCGGCTTCGGGTTTCTGGCCGAGAACGCCGATTTCGCCGACGCGGTGACCGTAGCCGGGATGCGCTGGGTCGGACCGCCGCCCTCGGCCATCCGGGCGATGGGCGACAAGGCGGCGGCCCGGCAGCTCGCCCAATCCCTTGGGGTGCCGGTCGTCCCGGGATACCACGGCGCTGATCAGTCGACCGCCGCCCTCACGGCGGCCGCGGCCGAACTGGGAGTTCCGATCCTGGTCAAGCCGACGGCTGGTGGTGGCGGCAAGGGCATGCACATCGTCCGTGACGCGCTTGAGCTGCCGGATGCCATCGCCTCGGCGAGACGCGAGGCCGCAGCTGCGTTCGCCGACGATCGCCTGATCCTGGAGCGACTCGTCGAAGGTCCGCGCCATGTCGAGGTTCAGCTGCTGTTCGACGGCCACGGCAACGGCGTTCACCTCGGTGAGCGTGACTGTTCGATCCAGCGTCGCCACCAGAAGGTCCTCGAGGAATCGCCGTCCCCGGCCGTGAATGCGGCCGTTCGGGCTCGACTTGCAGCGGCCGCGCTGACCCTGGCCAGCGCGGTCGGGTACGTCGGCGCGGGAACGTGCGAGTTCCTGATCACGGATCGGGGAGAGGTGTACTTCCTCGAGATGAATACCCGACTCCAGGTCGAACACCCCGTCACCGAGCTCGTCACCGGACGCGACCTGGTCGAGGATCAGCTTCGCATCGCCGCCGGCGGCGACCTCGGCTTCAGTCAGGAGGAGGCGGATTCCGCCCGGATCGCGGGCGGGCACGCGATCGAGGTCCGCCTCTACGCGGAGGATGCCGAAGACGGCTTTCTCCCGGCCACGGGTCGTGTCGAGCGCCTGCATTGGCCGACCGGACCAGGGATTCGCGTGGACACGGGCATCGACGAGGGTGACGACGTGACGGGCCGGTTCGATCCGATGCTGGCCAAGGTGATCGTCCACGGACGCGATCGCGATGAGGCCCTCGCCCGCCTCACGGCCGCCCTCGATGCAACGGTCGTGCTGGGCCTGACCACGAACCTCCGCTTCCTGCGCTGGCTCGTGCGTGAGCCGGTGGTTCGCGCAGGACAGGCCCGCATCGACACGCTCAATCGCGCCTGGCCACCCGAGGGCTGGGCGGAGCGTCGGCGCATTCCGGACGCGGCGTGGACGACGGCGGCCGGCGCACTCGGGGCAGATGGCTGGCGGCTGAATGGCCCGCGCAGGGCCCGGCTCGCGGCCGACGACGGGACGATTCGGACAGTTGCGGCGAGTTCGGCTCCGACCGCGGCGCCGAGCTCGGCTGTGATCCAGAACCCGGTCGCGGCCGTGTCCGGAACGGGACCCGAGCGCGTCGCCCATGTCGACGTGGACGGCCGCAGCGTCGCGTTTCGCCTCGCGCCGCCGCCCGACGTGGATCGAGCCGCCCGCGCCGCGGTCGCGCACCGAGGTGGCGGCCCGGTCGAGGTCGTCGCACCGATGCCCGGCAACGTGCTGGCGGTCCACCTCGCCGTCGGGGGCGAGGTGCGGCCGGGCGACCCGATCGTGACGCTCGAGGCCATGAAGATGGAGCACCTGGTGCTCGCGCCGATGGCCGGAAGGATCGTGGAGTTGTCGGTCCGGGGCGGGGATCAAGTCGTGCGCGGGCAATTGCTCGCGGTCGTCGGGCCGTAGGGGTACCCTCTGGCTGCCCAGCCAGCGATCGAACCGGAGTCCGATACCCGCCATGCCCGCTTCGCACCGCCGCCAGGACGCGCCGAAGCTCCCCGACAGTCGGGAAGCCCTCCTCGTGCTGCATCGCGCGGCCCGCGCTCGACGGGACGCCGCCGAACTGCTCAGCGAGGAGCGGGCCAGGGCGACGGAAGAGATCGCCCGCATCGAGGTCCACGTCGCCCGCATCGAGCGCGCGATGGACCCACCGCTCGTCTGACACCCCGACGAGCGCGGCGCGACACGATCGCCGGACCCCGTCCGCAATGACCGACCGTGTTCGTATCTACGAGGTTGGGCCACGCGACGGGCTCCAGAACGAAGCGGCGCTGGTCCCGATCGAGGCCAAGGTCCGCTACGTCGAGCTGCTGATCGCGGCAGGGCTCCGGGAAATCGAGGCCACCAGCTTCGTTTCAACGCAGGCCATTCCGCAACTGGCGGACGCGGACGCGCTGCTCCCTCGTCTGCCGACGGCCGACGGCGTGCGCTACCCCGTCCTCGTGCCCAACCAGCGCGGGATGGATCGGGCCGAGGCAGCCGGGGCGCGGGCTCTCGCCGTCTTCACGGCTACAACTGACGCCTTCACCGAACACAACATCGGGATGACCGTCGCTGCCTCGATCGAGACGTTTACCCCGGTGCTGGCCCGGGCGGCCGAACTCGGCTGGTGGCGTCGTGGGTATGTCTCAACGGCCTTCGGTTGCCCCTACGTCGGCGAAGTGCTGCCGGCACGCGCGGTGGACGTGGCACTCCGGCTGCTGGACCTCGGCGTGGACGAGGTCTGCTTCGGGGACACGATCGGGGTCGGCGTGCCGTCGCAGGTCGCGACGCTCCTGGACGTGGCGCTTTCGGCCGGGATCCCATTGGATCGGATCGCGTTCCACTTCCACGACACGCGCGGGACGGCACTGGCAAACGTGGCAGCCGGTCTCGCGGCCGGGGTTCGCTGCTTCGATTCGGCGGCCGGCGGAACGGGTGGCTGCCCGTATGCCCCCGGCGCCGCGGGCAACCTCGCAACCGAAGATCTCGTCTACTTTCTCGACGCATCTGGCTGGAACCACAGCGTCGATCTCGAAGGTGTCCTCGCGGCGGCGCACTTTGCCGCCGACACCCTCGGGCGGCCACTCGGGACCAAGGTCGGCCGGGCCGGAGGCTGGGATCGCTCCACCGGCGAATCGGTCGGCCGAGCGTGACGAGCGGTCCGTTGCTAGCATCCCGCGAATGAACGGCGTCGTGCTGGTGCTGAATCAGGACTACGAGCCGCTGAACGTCACGAACCTGCCTCGGGCGTTCCGGCTCTTGTTCGGCGAGAAGGCAGAGGTGCTCGAGTACGACCACCAGGTCATCCGGACGCCTCGAACGTCCTTCCAGGCGCCGTCGGTGATCCGGCTGCAACACCGCATCCGTCGGCCTCGGCCGCGGGTCAAGCTGACCCGTCGCGAGGTGTTCGCGCGGGATCGGCACACCTGCCAGTACTGCGCCCGGGTGGCCCACGATCTGACCCTGGATCACGTCATTCCGCGCCACCGCGGAGGAACCCACTCCTGGGAGAACCTCGTTGCGGCGTGCAAGCAGTGCAACCATCGCAAGGGCAGCAAGACCCTCGACGAAGCGCGCCTGCGCCTCGTTCGCACGCCGTTCGAACCGCGCAGCGACCTCTACTCCCTGTTCACTCCGTACCTGGCAGATGAGCGCAACGAGGCCTGGCGGACGTACCTGTTCCTGGGCCGGAACTGACCCGCGGCGAGCCCGCCGTGAACATCCGACCCCCAGCCGCCGTGCTGGCGATCCTGGATCACCTGTGGAGCTCCGGTCACGCCGCCTACGTCGTCGGCGGATCGCTCCGGGACGTGCTGCTCGGCCGGGAGCCGGCGGACTGGGACCTCGCGACCGACGCCCGCCCGGACCGGTTGGTTGAGCTGTTTCCGGGCGCCGTGTACGAGAACCGGTTCGGGACCGTGGCCGTCCGGCGGGGCGGGGCGGCCTTCGAGATCACGACCTTTCGATCCGATCACGACTACGCCGACTTCCGTCGACCGCACCGAGTCGAGTTCGGGAACTCGATCCAAGGCGATCTCGCCCGACGGGACTTCACCATCAACGCGATGGCATGGGGCGCGAAGGCGCCGCCCGACGGGACGGCCGCGCAGCCGGCGCTGGTGGATCCGAGCGGTGGCGCCCGGGATGTGGAGCGCCGGTTGCTCCGAGCCGTCGGGGATCCGCATCGACGATTCGAGGAAGACGCCCTCCGGATGGTCCGCGCCGTACGCTTTGCAGCGACCCTGGATCTCGACATCGAGGCCGGGACGCTGGACGCCATCGGCGCGCACGCTGCCCTCGTTGCCCACCTGTCGGGAGAGCGGCTGGCCGTGGAGCTGAACAACCTGCTTCAGGCCGATCGCCCATCGATCGGACTGCGCCTGCTGGCGACGACCGGCATTCTGGGCGTCGTTGCCCCGGAGCTCGCGGCGCAGCGCGGGGTCCCGCAGAACAAGATCCCCGGCGAAGACCTCTGGGAGCACACCGTTCGGACGGTCGATGCCGTGCCGGCCGATCGGCCGATCGTCCGACTTGCCGCGCTCCTCCACGACATCGGCAAGCCCTCGACGATGGCCGACGCCCACTTTCACGGCCACGACGCCGTCGGGGCAAGCCTGGCGTCCGAATTTCTCGCCCGACTGCGCTCCCCGCGCAGCGTCCATGACGAAGTTGTGCACCTGGTTCGCCACCACATGTTCACGTATGACCCTGACTGGGGCGACTCGGGCATCCGGCGCTTCATCCGCCGGATCGGGCGCGAGCAGGTGGCGGCCCTGTTCGAGCTGCGCGAGGCTGACAACGAGGGCAGCGGCGTGCCGCGGGACGCACACGGCCTGGCCGAACTGCGAGCGCGCGTCGCGGCACTGCTGGCCGCTCCCATGGTCATGGAGCGCGGCGACCTCGCCATCAACGGCGCCGATCTGATGACCGAGTTCGGGTTGCCGCAGGGCCCCATCCTGGGGCGCATCCTGGACGACCTGCTCGATCGGGCGATCACGGATCCGGGGGTCAACGACCGGCCGACCCTGCTCCTCCTCGCGCAGGCCACGCTCACGGAGGATCGATGATCGAGCTATTGCTCGTGGCAGAGCGTCTGCTCGCCGAGGGTGATTTGGATCGCGCCGGGCACCTCTTCGGGCAGGTTGCCGAGGCGGACCCCCGGAATGCCATTGCGGTGGTCGGACTGGCGCGCGTGGCGCGGGCGCGCGGCGATGCGGCTGGCGCGCTCGAGATCGCCGGCCGCGCGCTGGCCATCGACCACGAGGACGCGGCCGCACAACGCCTCGTGGACGAACTCGGGGCCACGGCGCCGGAGCCCCAGCCCGCCCGAGCGCCCGAATCGGCGCCCACCAACGATCGGCGGGAACCGGCGCCCGCGCCTGGATCGGCGCCCACCAACGATCGGCGGTCCTGGCTGGACCGGTTTCTCGGGTTCCTGCGCCGGCGCTGACCCGCCCAGCCTGGAGTAGGACTTATCACGGTCGGTGCTGCCCCCAGCGTCATTTGCTGCCCTTGGCGCGCCTCAACGCCACCCACGACAAGGTGAGCACGCGTGTCTGAGCACGGGATGAGGTCATCGGAGCGCGGCAGCGACGCCGCCACGGAACTTGCGGCCGGCGGCGCGCAGCTTATGGACGTAGAAGCCCAAGATTTGATGATGCCAGCGTCATCGGGCGCCGCAACGTGCCCCGGGCGCCGCCCTCGAATTTCGCCATTGGCGCTGGCCCGGGACGGGCGACCGGCCTGCCGCGTACCCTGCGAGCATGCGCATTCTCGTCACTGGCGGCGCCGGATATGTCGGTTCAGTTTCCCTCGAACGTCTCCTCTCGGTCGGACATGAGGTCATTGCCCTCGACGACCTCTCCACGGGCCATGCCGCCGCTGTGGTGCCGGGAGCTCGGTTCGTCCAGGGCTCCTTCGGCGATCGCGAGGCGATGGCCGCGCTGCTCCGAGACGATCGCGTCGACGCGGTCCTCCACTCCGCCGCAAAGTCGCTGGTCGGGGAGTCGATGCGCGATCCGGCCGCGTACTACGGCCATAACGTTGCGGGCGGCGTTGCCCTGCTCGATGCGATGCGGGACGCCGGCGTGGATCGGATCGTCTTCTCGTCCACCGCCGCCGTCTACGGCGTCCCGGAGGCAAGCCCTATCCGCGAGGATGCTGCGCTCCGACCGATCAACCCGTACGGCGAGACGAAGCGCTCATTCGAGGGCGCGAT
>JBKKBB010000044.1:0-8237 GCA_046714395.1 Candidatus Limnocylindrales bacterium
GCAGTCGGCGAGATCAACGCCGGCCTGCCCCGGCCGCAGATCGTCCTCGGGGGCCTGCCGGCCGGTGACTGGATTGTCCGGGTCGGCGTCTACTACGAGACGGGCGACAGCGGAAACCAGGACCGGGTCGGGGTGGAGCGCTTCTTCCGTATCTTCTCCGGCTCCGGCCCGGGAGCGTCACCGCGCATCGGCCCCGCGGTTCCGTGCGCGCCGCTCCCCGCCGACGCGCCGGCACCGGCCCTCGAGCTCGTGGCGGGTGACGCCGCGCCCGTCGTCGGTGCGGACGTGTCGGAGTCGGGAGTGGGTGAATCGGGAGTGGGTCAACTCGATTGGCCCGCGGCCACCGGAACATTCCCGGAGCGCCTCGAGATTCGAGTCAGCGGCGATGTATGTGCGACCTCGTGGCAGATCCGCTTCCTGGACAGCACCAGTGGCGTCATGAACGAGAGCTCCGAGGAGAACCCCGGCGAGAACCCGTTCTCCATCGCCCAGAACCGAATCGATCTGCCCAACGCCGTCCTCGGCCGTTCGGTCGTGTACGCGACCGTCAACTTCGGGCGGGACCAGGTCGCGCTGGCGGCGTGGGAACTGACGCTGGCCGGGCCCCCGGCCCCGGCAGCTCTCGTATCCGGATCCAACGGGGCGCGGGCCGTCGCGCTCCCCGGGTGCGGGGTCGGTTGGTCATTGTCCGGTGGCAGGTCCGCCTACGAGTCTTGCCCAACAACTCCGGTCCCGGCCGACCTGGACCTCCTGACGGTTCGGACCGACGACATCGTGCGCATCGATGTCCCTGGCTGGCGAGTTACCTCCTGGTGGGTTACGTGCGGCGATCGGTCGCCCGTCGACGGCACGTATGTCGACGACCCGGCCGAGTGTCAGCTGGGCGGCTTCGGGAACGGGTCTGACGATGCCGGGCCCGCCAGGTTCATCCCCTTCCCGGGTCGTCACGTGGTATCCGTCTGGTTCAACGCGATCAGGGACGGGGACAACGTGGGCGCCCAGTACTTCATCGGTGTCGACGCTCGGCCATGAGCCACTGCCGAGTTCGAGAGGGAGCCCGGCGACCGCGGAGCCCCTGCTATACTCCGCGACCGGCGCGGGGCTATAGCTCAGCTGGAAGAGCGTCTGAATGGCATTCAGAAGGTCAGGGGTTCGAGCCCCCTTAGCTCCACCACAACGCTGATTCGCCGGCCATTGCGACCCCTCGCCGGAACGGCGGGGGGTCTTCGATGTACACGCGGAGCAAGAAGCAAACCGTGACTGAGACCAGCGACCGAATCGAGCGGACCCACATCGAGCGGTACGACGCCGCGTCGATCGAGCCGCGCTGGCAGGCCCGCTGGGCCGAACTCAACCTCTACCGCACGGATCTCGAGGACACCTCCAGGCCCAAGTACTACCTCCTGACGATGTACGACTACCCGTCGGGCAATCTCCACATCGGGCACTGGTACGTGAAGACGCCGACCGATGCCATCGCGCGCTACCACCGGATGCTCGGCGAGAACGTCTTCTTCCCGGTCGGATTCGATGCCTTCGGCCTGCCGGCCGAGAACGCGGCCATCAAGAACAACATCAATCCCCGCGAGTGGACGATGCAGAACATCGACACCATGCGAGCGCAGCTCCGGACGATGGGCGCGGCGTTTGACTGGGAGGCCGAGGTCGTGACCTGCGATCCCTCCTACTACCGCTGGAACCAGTGGCTCTTCCTGGAGTTCCTGAAGGCCGGCCTCGTCTATCGGGCCAAGGCGCCGGTGGACTGGTGCCCGAACGACGGGACGCTGGCTCGCGAGCAGGTCGAGGGCACCGACCGTCGCTGCTGGCGATGCGGTGCACAGGTCGAAAAGCGCGACCTCGAGCAGTGGCGACTTCGGATCACGAAGTACGCCGACGAGCTGCTCGACTTCTCCGAGATCGTCTGGCCCGATCCGATCCGGGCCATGCAGACGAACTGGATCGGGCGATCCGAGGGCGGCGAGATCGTCTTCACGACCGCGCCGTCGGACCATCACGCCGGCGGCGAGGAGCTCCGGGTCTTCACGACGCGACCGGACACGCTGTTCGGGGCGACGTTCATGGTCCTCGCTCCGGAGCATCCGCTGGTCACGTCGCTGACCTCGCCGGATCGGCGCGAGGAGGTCGACGCCTACGTGGCGCGCGCCCGCCTGGCCACCGAGATCGAGCGGCTGTCCACCGATCGCGAGAAGACCGGCGTAGCCATCGGCGCTGAGGCGACCAATCCGATCAACGGCGAGCGAATCCCCGTCTTCATCGCCGACTACGTCCTCGCCGGCTACGGAACGGGCGCGATCATGGCCGTGCCCGCCCACGACGAGCGCGACTTCGCCTTCGCGACCCAGTTCGGGCTCCCGATCCGGCGGGTCGTGGCCGCCCCCGGGACGGAAGACAGCCCGCTGGCCGAGGCGTACCTCGCGCACGCCGCCGACGAGTGTCTCGTCAACAGCGGGCCGTACACCGGGATGCTCGCCGACGAAGGTGGCCGCGGCATCGTTGCGGCGCTCGAGGAGCGCGGCCTCGGCAAGGCCGCCGTCACCTATCGGCTCCGCGACTGGCTGATCAGCCGCCAGCGCTATTGGGGGACGCCGATTCCGATCATCCATTGCGATCGCTGCGGCGCGGTACCGGTGCCGGAGGACCAGCTGCCGGTCCTGCTGCCCGATGCCGTCGACTACCAGGGCAGCGGCGACAACCCGTTGACCCACGACGAGACATTCCTGCGGGTCAAGTGTCCGAACTGCAACGGTCCGGCGCGGCGCGAGACCGACACGCTGGACACGTTCATCGATTCGAGCTGGTACTGGTATCGCTATCTGTCGCCGGAGAAGGCCGGCTGGGCGGTCGATCGCGCCCTCGTGGATCGCTGGACCCCGGTGGACCAGTACACGGGCGGCGCCGAGCACGCAGTCATGCACCTGCTGTACAGCCGCTTCTTCACCAAGGCCATGCGCGACATCGGCCTGATCAACGAGGACGAGCCGTTCCTGCGGCTGTTCAACCAGGGCCAGATCCTGGGTGCGGACGGCGAGCGGATGAGCAAGTCGCGCGGCAACGTCCAGGATCCGGATGAGCTGGTCGCGCGCTACGGGGCGGACACCGTTCGCCTGTTCCTGATGTTCATGGGGCCGTGGGACCAGGGCGGCCCGTGGAGCGCCAGCGGGATCGGCGGCGTCTATCGATTCCTGAACCGCGTCTGGGCGATCGCGATCGACCCCAGGGGCACGGATCCAGGCGACCAGGAGGCGGGCCAACTGCCGCCGGGCCAGGACATGGAGGCGGCCGAGACCGCGCTGCGGACCACGGCGCATCGAACGCTTCGGGATGTGACCGTTGACTACGAGGGCTTCCGGTTCAACACCATGGTCGCCAAGCTAATGGAGCTGTCCAACACGCTGTATCGCTATCGCGGGACGGCCGCGGCGGGCGGCGGGTCGTGGGAAGAGGCCGTCCGCCTGCTGCTGCTAATGCTGGCCCCCGCCGCCCCCCACATCGCCGAGGAGCTGTGGTCCCGCCGGCTGGCCGCTGCCGGCGCGGAGTGGTCCTCCATCCACGTTGAACGGTGGCCGCAGGTGGACGCGGCGGCAGTCGTCGAAGAGACCCGTGAGGTGCCGGTTCAGATCAACGGCAAGATCCGCGACAGGGTCGTCGTACCCGCCGGAGTCTCGGATGCCGACCTCGAACGGCTGGCCCTGGCCGCTCCGAAAGTGGTTGCCGCGCTCGGCGGTAAGGCACCCGACCGGGTCATCGTTGCCGGCGGCGGCCGCCTCGTGAACCTCGTCGTTCGCGGCTGATAAGGCCGTCGCGCGCCTTCCGCTCTGGGCCGCTACCGTAACCCCACTCGGTACGCCTCCAGCCAGAGACGGATCGGGGAGAGCCCGGAGGACGAGGAACCGCCCTTCGGGCTCGCTTCATGCGTGTCGCCGAACGGTCGAGCGCGACCCGGGCGCCTGACCCGCGCCGCGGTCACCTCGGTTCCGCCGGGCCAATGCGTGACGTGCCAGGTCTGCAGGCGGGCCGGCGTCGGCAGGGACGAGCCGGACGCAGTACCGTGCCACGATGACGAATCAGGGATCGCGTGGCACGGCGGCCGTCTCCTGGGGCCCGGATCGGATCGACCTGTTCTGGGTCGACTTCGATGGTGCACTGATCCACCAGGCGCAGGCCGAAGGTTCGTGGGCAGAGCCAGAGTCGCTCGGCGGAACGGTGGAATCGGCGCCAGCGGTGACGGCCTGGGGGCCCGATCAGATGGAGGTCTTCGCCGTCATGGCCGACGGGGCACTCTGGAACCGCTACTGGGACGGGATCTCGTGGCACACCTGGGAGACCCTCGGCGGCGAGCTTGATCCGTCCGAGACGCCCGCGGCGTCGTCGTGGGGCGCCGACCGACTCGACGTCTTCGCGCTCGGACGCGACGGACTGACCTGGCATCGCTGGTGGGACGGGACGCAGTGGGTCCCCTGGGAGCAGATCGCACGCTGACGAACGCGACGCAATAAGTCGCAGCTAAGCGCCCCTCGATAGGATCGCCGAACGTCCCGTCCAACGATGTGCCCCGGTGGACGGGACGGATTCGTCGGCCGCCCGCACCCCGCCGGGCGAGGACACTTTGGACCCTTCGACGACGCCTTGGCGTGCCTTTGACGCGCCCGCGCCCCGTGCATCGTCCTCCGCGCCTGAGCCGGCCTCCCTCCCGCGGGCGCTCATGCTGGCGGGCTTCGCGACCATCGTCGTATTCGTCAGCGGCGCGGTCCTGTTCGCCGCGGGTGGCTCCGATGAGCGCGACATCGTGGTCGATGCCGCGCCTCCGACGGACGCGAGTGCAGAGCCGTTCGGCGCCGATCTGATCGTGGATGTGGCCGGTGCCGTGGCCGAGCCCGGCGTCTATCGGCTTCCGGCAGGGTCCCGAGTCGGCGATGCCATCGCGGCCGCGGGCGGCTACGGGCCCCGGGTCGATGCGCAGCGCGTCGCCCTCGAGCTCAACCTCGCGGCTCACCTGAAGGACGGAGAGCACTTGCTCGTGCCATCGCGCGACGACGTCCGGTCGAGTGGAACCCCTGGGGCCGGCTCGGCAGCCGGTCCCGACGATCCCGCCGCGACGGGCGGCCTGATCGATCTCAACCGCGCGACGGCTGCCGAGCTCGACACGCTCCCCGGGATCGGGCCGGTCACCGCAGCCAAGATCATCAGCTCACGGGAGGCGACACCGTTTGGCTCGGCCAACGATCTGCGGGACCGAAAGTTGGTCGGGCAGAAGACATTCGACGGGCTATCCGAGCTCGTGACCGTGCGCTGAGGTGCCGCGCAGCGGGTGGCTGGCCGTTGGAGCGGTGGGGAGCAGCCTGGTAGCGGCACCCGGAAACGTCCGCTGGCCGATCGTGGCCGGACTCCTCGCGGTGGCCGTGGTGGTCGCCGCATGGTCACTCCTCGCGATCCCGCCCGGCCGGATCCGTGGGTCGCATGGCCGTGGACTCCTGCGGGCGGCCAGGGTGGCCGGGCTGGTCGCCGTCGGCGTCCTCCTCGTGGCCGGACGGACCCTGGCGTTGCCGCTGCCGGCCGGGTCGTCGGTGGGGACGGTGCCGTCGGGCGAGGGCCCGTGGTCGGGCACGATCCTGAGCATCAGCGCACCGAGGGCCGGACGGCAACCGGTGGTCGTGCAGATCGACCCGCCCATGGCCATCAAGATCGCCGGGACGCTGCCGGTATCGCCCGTCGTCGTTCCCGGTGACCGCGTGAGGCTGACGGGCTCGCTGCGCGCCCCGCCGTCCGACGATGGCTACGGCGCGTACCTCGCGAGGATCGGCGTCTCCGCTGTCATCCGGGTCACGACGGCGTCCCTGGAAGAGCCTTCGGGCGATCTTGGACGGCGGCTCGAGGGCCTCCGCCGCGGGGCCGATCAGGCGATCCGGCTGGCGGTCCCGGAACCTGAGGCCGGGCTGGCGAGCGGCATCCTCATCGGACTGAGGGATCGGGTGGACCGCGACCTGTCGGGCGCGTTCACCACCGTTGGGGCGACCCACGTGGTGGCCATCTCGGGGTGGAACATCGCGATCGTCGCCAGCGCCCTGGCGGCGCTCGCCGGACGCCTGGCGCGTCGTCGAAGGGCCGCCCTCACCGCCCTCGCGATCATTGCCTACGTCGCGTTCGTCGGCCCGTCGCCATCGGTCGTGCGCGCAGCCGGGATGGCCGGCGTCGTGATGCTGGCGCGCGAGCTCGGACGACCGAGCCATGCGGCCGCGGCAATCGGGTGGGCTGTTACTGCGCTGCTCACGGTGGACCCGAAGCTGGTCCAGGACGTCGGGTTCCAGCTGTCGGCGCTGGCGACCGTTGGGCTGATCACCTGGGGCACGCCGTTCTCAGAGCGCCTCGCCGGACCGAATGCCGGGCGGGTGCGGGGGTGGCTCGCCGAAAGTCTGGGCGTCTCGCTTGCCGCGCAACTCGCCACCCTGCCGATCGTCGTTCTGTCCTTCGGACGCCTTTCGATCGTGTCACCGCTGGTCAATCTCGGGGTGGTTCCGCTGGTGGCCCCCGCGATGGCCGGTGGCGTCGTGGCCATGGCGGGCGGCCTCTTCGTCATGGCCGGACTTCCCCAGCTCCTCGCCACGATCGCGGGGCTGCCGGGCTGGCTGCTGTTTTCGTTGATGGTCGGCATCGTCCGGGCCGGCGCGGCGTTGCCCTTCGCGAGTGTGTCGCTCGAGGCACCGTGGGACGCGATCGTGGCCGGCCTGGCGGCGGCGGGCATCGCGGGCGGGACCACCTGGAGCAGGCGGCGGGTCGTTCCCCCCGCGGATAGGGCGGGCAGGGAGGGGCCGGCGACGGCGGCCGCGAGGGCGACGCGCCAACAGCGGCGATCCCGCTCCCCGTGGCGAACTCGCCAGGGGCGCCTGCTCGCCGTCGCCCTGATGGCGTCGGTGATCTCCCTGGGTGTCGTGGCGATCCACTCATCGGACGGTGTGCCCCGGGTGACCGTCCTCGACGTCGGCCAGGGCGATGCGATCCTCGTTGAGGGTGGCCGGGGTGGGCGTCTCCTGGTCGACGGCGGACCGGATCCGGGCCGGCTCCTGATTGCCCTGGACGAGCGCCTTCCGCCCTGGGATCGACGGATCGACGTCGTGGTCGTGTCGCACCCGCACGCGGACCATGTCGCGGGGCTCGTCGCACTGGTCGATCGCTACGCGGTCGGGCGCGTGTTCGAGTCCGGGCTGGTCGGCCTGAGCCCGGACTATGCGGCCCTGAGGGAAAGCCTGATGGTCCGCCAGATCAGTCGAACCACGCTCGCGGCCGGTGATCGGCTGGCCATTGACGAGTTCAGATTTCGCGTCCTGTGGCCGGATCCTGGAACGGTCCCGGGCCGACCGCCCGATAGCGGGGCCGAGATCAACAACTTCTCGATCGTCCTGCTGGGCGACGTCGGGCGGCATCGGTTGCTGCTCACGGGCGACATCGAGGAGGGGGTGGACCCAGTCCTCCTTGGCCGGGACCTGCCGGCCGTCGACCTGCTCAAAGTCTCGCACCACGGTTCCCGGACCGCGTCCACGGCGGCACTCCTCGGCGCGCTCGACCCCACCGTCGCCGTCATTTCGGCGGGCGCGGAGAACACCTATGGCCATCCGGCTCCAGCCACCGTGGCACGGCTCGAGGAGGCGGGTGCCCGGGTGTTCCGGACGGACACCAACGGCTCCGTGACGGTCGATCTGGGTCCGGGACCATTGCGCGTGCGCACGACGGGCCCGCGGGTCGCCGCCGTCGAGCACGATCCCGGGCTGGCGCCGTTGCCCGTCCCGCCTGTGGCGCCGATGCCAGGCCGGCCGGCCTGGGCATGGACACCGCCATCCGCTGCCAGCGTCCGCCTCGGCTACGATGCCGTGCGTGATCCACCTGCCCTTGCGCACGCCGGCATGCGCCTCTCGGCAACCGTCCCGACGAGGTCCCATCGGCGGGTTGCCCAGCATCGCCCGCGCAGCGGTCGACGCTCGTGGCTGAATCGCGATGAGCCCCGCCGCGCTGGCCTATTTCTGGGGCGACGACAGCTATGCCCTCGACGCGGCCGTGGACGGGTTGCGGCGCGATCCATCGCGCTTCCCCGGGGGCCCCCCAGAACGATGGCGCATCCGGGCCGACGCGGGCGATGCGACACGACTACTGGGTGACCTGCGGACCCGCCTGTCAACGGGAACGATGTTCGGATCCGGGACCCTGGCCATCCTCTCGAACGCCTT
>JBKKBB010000045.1:0-5048 GCA_046714395.1 Candidatus Limnocylindrales bacterium
CGGCGATTCGTGGATCTTGGGCTCGACGGCCTTGTCCACCCGACTCTCGCCCCAGAAGGTCATGCCGATGAGCCGGAACATGTAGAACGCGGTCATCACGGCGACGAGGACGCCGATTGCCCAGACCCAGGCGAACCCGAGCTTGAACGCCTCGCCGAGGATCTCGTCCTTGGAGAAGAAGCCGGCCAGCGGCGGAATCCCGGCGATCGCGATGGAGCCGATCAGCATCGTCCGGTAGGTGTGCGGGATCTTCTTCGCGAGGCCGCCCATCCGGCGCATGTCCTGCTCCTCGTGGACCGCGTGGATCACGGAGCCGGACCCCAGGAACAGGAGGCCTTTGAAGAAGCCGTGGGTCATCAGGTGGAAGATCGCCGCCGTCCACGCGCCGACGCCGAGCGCCGCGAACATGTAGCCGAGCTGGGACAGCGTCGAATAGGCCAGCACCCGCTTGATGTCCGTCTGGGTCATGGCAATGGATGCCGCCAGCAGGGCCGTGAAGATGCCGATCCCGGCGACGACCACCATCGCCTCCGGCGCGCTTGCGAAGATCGGGTTGGCCCGGGCGACCAGATAGACGCCCGCGTTGACCATCGTCGCGGCATGGATGAGGGCCGACACCGGGGTCGGGCCCTCCATCGCGTCCGGCAGCCAGACGTGGAGCGGGAACTGGGCGCTCTTGCCCATCGCCCCGGCGAAGATCAGCAGGGCGATCAAGCCCACCGGAATCGGGAACGCCACGAGCGTCTGGCTCGTGAGCACGTCGATCGATTCGCGGATGTTGAGGGTTCCCGTGTTCAGCCAGATCGCCATGATCCCGAGGGCGAAGCCGACATCACCGACGCGGTTGACGATGAACGCCTTCTTGCTGGCCAGCGCCGCGGAGTTCTTGCGGTACCAGAACCCGATCAGGAGGTAGCTGCACAGGCCCACCAACTCCCAGGCCACGAAGACGGTCAGCCAGCTGTCGCCCAGGACGAGCAGGAGCATCGAGAACATGAACAGGTTCAGGTAGGCGAAGAACCGCCAGCAGCCCGGGTCGTGGCTCATGTACCCGATCGAGTAGACGTGCACGAGGAGGCCGATCGTCGTGACGACGATCAGGAGCGCAGCCGTCAGGTTGTCGACGAAGAAGGCGGCCTCGACGTGGAAGGCCCCGGCCGGGATCCAGTCCCACAGCTTGACCGTATGGCCCTCCTCGCCGAACCCGCCCGTGACGGCCGTGAAGACCACGACCATCGCAATCGCCCACGACAGGCCGACCGCGGCAACCGGCACGATGGGGGCGCGGCTTCCAAGCCGCCGTCCGACGAGGGCCGTGAACAGGAAACCGGCGAGCGGCAGGATGGCAATGAGCGGGATCAGCGTGTCCATGCTCACCGGCGCATCGTGTCGTACTCGTCGACAAGCGGGGTCTTCCGGTTCCGGTAGATCGCGATGATGATCGCGAGTCCGACGGTCGCCTCGGCTGCGGCGACCGCCATGACCATCAGGGCGATGATCGAGCCGTCGGCCTTGAGTGCCGGGATGAACGATCCAAAGGCCACGATCGCGAGGTTGACCGCGTTGAGCATGAGCTCGATCGACATGAGCATGCTGATCGCGTTGCGGCGGGCTAGGAAGCCGAACGTGCCGATCGCAAAGAGGGCGCCGGCCAGCACCAGGTACGCGTCGAGGGAGTTTGCCAGGCCCATCAGCTGGCCTCGTCCTCGCGTTTGGCGATGAAGATGCCGCCGATCACTGCCGCGAGTAGCAGCACGCTGACGATTTCAAACGGCAGGACGTAGTCCCGGAAGAGGATGCGGGCCAGGCTGTCGGTCGCCAATCGGAACCGCGTGGCGACCTCACCCCAGTCCGTGGCGGCGACGCTGAGCGTGATCAGGACGAAGAGGATGATCGAGGCCACCGCGGCCGGGGCGGCCTGCGTCTGGAAGACCAGTCGAGCCGGACCGGCCTTCGACTGGGTGAGCATGATCGCGAACAGGATCAGGACGCTGATCGCGCCGATGTAGACGATGACCTGTGCCGCCGCGACCAGCGGCGCACCGACCACCACGTAGATACCGGCCAGGGCCAGGAAGGCCACGATCATGGCCAGGCCGCAGCGGATGATGTCCCGCATCGTGACGACCAGCAGGGCCGACACGAGCATGAGCGTGGCCAGGGCCGCGAACAGCGCATCGTCGACCGACCCGCCGCCGAAGACGAACACGAGCAGCGCAGGGGTCGTGATGACGGCGCCGGCAACGGCTGCGGTCAACAGGTACAACCACGCTCGCATCGTCCGGCTACTTCGTATGCGCGTGGGTGCCGCCGGCACCGCCGTGATCGTGCCCGTGACCACCGGCGACGAGTGCGTGGCCGCTCCCGTTCCCGTTGGCCGAGCGCACGGACGGTGGGAGCATCGGAAGGAGCTTCGCGCGATCGACGAACCGGCCCTCCTCGACCGCGCGCTGGAGCCAGTCGCGCTCGCGCCGGATGTAGGTCACCTCGGTCTCGCGGTCGATCGACGCGAGCGCCATGAGGTCGATCATCGGCTCCTCGCGGCTGGTATGGGCGAGCTCGAATTCACCGCCGTCCCGGAGTGCGTCGTAGGGGCAGACGTCCACGCAGATGCCGCACAGGATGCAGCGGCTTTCGTCCACCTCAAACTTCTCGAGCACCCGGGGCTTCGGCATCAAGGCACCCGTCGGACAGGTCTCGGCGCAGCGGCCGCAGGACACGCAGGGTGTGTCGTTCAGGCTCATGTCCAGGGGTGTCGTGACCAGGGTGTCGAAGCCAATTCGCATGAAGTCGTAGCAGGCGGCGCCGACGACCTCGGCGCAGACGTTGGCGCAGCGGCCGCAGTCGATACAGCGGGATGGCTCGCGCAGGATGAACGCGTGACTGTCGTCCCGGATGTAGTCGTGGTTGACTCCGGTGAAGCGGTTCTCGGTCACGCTCCGGTAGCCGGCTCCCTGGTGGTGCTGTGGCTCGAGCGTCTCGAGCGTGGTGCCGTATTCGATCCCGAGTCGCCGAAGGTCGCAGAATCCGATGGCCTCGCAGGTGCACTGGAGGCATCGGCTGGACTCGGCCACGATCTCCGAGGTCGAGTACGGGATCTCGTACTCGACGTAGCTCCTGCTGCGCTCCTCGGCCTCGAGGGCCTTCATGCGATAGCGCGGTTCCTTCAGCTCGGAGGTGAAGGGCACGATCGACAGGAATTCGGGCTTCGGTTCGGCCAGGGTCTGGCGGGTCTTGATCTCCGACAGGTCGTGACCGCGAAGGTAGGCGTCCGCCGCGTAGGCCGCCCGCCGGCCCTCGGCACAGGCCTGGACCACGGTCGCGGCGCCGATACGAACGTCGCCGGTGGCGAACACGCCACCCCGCGCCGTTTCAAACGTGACCGCGTCGGCCTGGAGCCGGCGGGCCTTGGTGGCTGTCGGCCCGGTTGACCCCGGACCGATCCAGGTCAGGTCCGGGGCCTGCCCGATGGCCAGCAGCACGCGATCACATGGGATCACGAACTCGGTGCCCGGTGCCGGCTCCGGGCGTCGACGACCGGACGCATCGGGCGCCCCGAGGGCCATCCGGATGAACTCGACACCGGTGACCTTGCCCTTGGGGTCGGTGATCACGCGCGTCGGGCCGGCCTGGAAGATGGCGGTGACGCCTTCCTCGATCGCCTCGTGGACCTCGCCCGCGGCGGGCATGTCCTTCATATCCCGGCGATAGACGAGGGTTACCTCCTTGGCACCCTGGCGGACCGAGGTACGGGAGCAGTCCATGGACGTAAAGCCACCGCCGATGACGATGACCCGCTTGCCGGCATGGTTTGGATAGGGCAGGCCGAGCGTGGCCGTGCGCAGATATTCGAGGCCGTCGAGGACCTCCGCGGCATCCTCGCCGGGGACGCCCAACGTGTTCGTGTCGTAACAGCCAATCGCGATGATGACCGCGTCGAAGCCCTGGAACTGCAGGTCGTCCAACGTGAAGTCGCGCCCGAGGGCCTGGTTGCAGACCATCCGGCCGCCGAGCCGGGTCACCGATTCGTACTCGGCCTCGAGAACCTCGACCTTCGGCAGGCGGTACTGCGGGATCCCGTACCGGAGCATCCCGCCCGGGGCGGGGTCGCGCTCGAAGATCGTGACATCGTGACCGCTGATCAGGAGGTAATAGGCCGCGGCCATGCCGGCCGGCCCGGAGCCGATCACCGCGGCTCTGCGCCCGGTCTTCGGTTGCAGCTCGAATGGCACCGGCGGGTCGATCCCGTCGTCGAGCATCTGCTTGATGACCTGGTCGCCGGCGTAGCGGTGGCTGTCACGGATGGCGATCGCCTCGTCCACCTCGTCGCGCCGGCAGTGGTCCTCGCAGGGCGCCGGGCAGACGCGCCCGAGGACAGAGGGAAACGGGATCGTGCGCTTGAAGATCCTCGTCGATTCGCGCCAGTCGCCCTCGGCGTTCTGCTTCAGGAACCCGGGAATGTCGATTTGGCTCGGGCACTTGTTCTGGCAGGGCGGCAGGCAATAGGCGTTGTGGTCCGAAAAGATCAACTCGAGGTTCGTCCGCCGAAGACGCCGGAGCTCCTCGGTCTGGGTCTGGACCTTCATGCCGTCGTCGCAGGTCCGCGAACAGCTGATCGGCGGGTGGTCCTCGCCCTCGACTTCGACCACGCACATCCGGCAGGCACCGAAACCGGGGAGCTTTGGCTCGTAGCACAGTGTGGGGATCTCGATCCCGTTGTCCCGGCAGATCTCGAGGATGGTCTGACCCTCGAAGCCCTCGACGACCCGCCCATCGACCTCGATCCGAATGGCCGAGGTGGACTGCGGACGCTGCGGCGACTGGGTCGTAAGCAGGCGCTCGGCCAGCGTGTCCTCGCGGGGCACGATCGTGTCGAGGACGGCCGGCGTATCGGGGCGGGACTCGGGGCGCGTGATCAGGTCAGCCAAGTTCAGGGCCTCAGTGCGTCGCGCTCGCTGCCATCGCAATCGGATGACAGACGCCCGCGGGGCAGGAGCTGCGCTCGAGATGCTCGTCGAGTTCCGCTCGGAAGTATCGCATCCCGCTCA
>JBKKBB010000046.1:0-13864 GCA_046714395.1 Candidatus Limnocylindrales bacterium
CGACGCGACCAGTACGCGTTCCACGACGACATCGTCTACCTCAAGGAGACGAAGCGCGGGATTTCCCGCGCCACCGTCGAGGAGATCAGCGGGTTCAAGAACGAGCCAGCGTGGATGCTCGAATCGCGGTTGCGCGCGTACGACCACTTCCTCAAGCGCCCGATGCCCGTGTGGACCGATGGCCTCGACAGGATCGATTTCGACAAGATCGTCTATTACCGCAAGCCGTCCGAGCGTGAAGAGAAGTCGTGGGACGACGTTCCCGATCAGATCAAGGCGACCTTCGAGAGGCTCGGGATCCCGGAGGCGGAGCGCAAGTTCCTCGCCGGCGTGGGCGCCCAGTACGACAGCGAAGTCGTCTACCACTCGGTAAAGGAAGAACTCACCAAGCTCGGCGTCGTGTTCATGGGCACCGATCAGGGCCTGATCGAGTACCCGGAGATCTTCCGCAAGTACTTCGGCACGATCGTGCCGCACGAGGACAACAAGTTCTCCGCCCTCAACGGCGCGGTCTGGTCCGGCGGTTCGTTCGTGTACGTCCCCAAGGGGGTCGAGGTCCCGCTCCCGCTGCAGGCCTACTTCCGGATCAACGGCGAAAACACCGGCCAGTTCGAACGGACGCTGATCGTGGTCGAGGAAGGCGCCAAGCTGCACTATATCGAGGGATGCACCGCCCCCATCTACGCTACCGATTCCCTCCATGTCGCGGTCGTCGAGGTCGTTGCCCTGCCGGGGTCGCAGGTCCGCTACACGACGATCCAGAACTGGTCGAACGACGTCTACAACCTCGTGACCAAGCGCGCCCACGCGCACGCCGGCGCCAAGGTGGAGTGGATCGACGCGAATACCGGCTCCCGGAAGACCGTCAAATACCCGTCCATCTACCTCCGCGGCGAGGGTGCCAGCGCAGACATCATCTCGGTCGCCGTGGCCGGTCGCGGGCAGCACCAGGACACCGGGGCGAAGGCGATCCATCTGGCCCCCAACACAACCTCCCGGATCGTCTCCAAATCCGTGTCCAAGGACGGCGGCCGGGCCACCTACCGCGGCCACCTCAAGGTTGCCCCGGGCGCTACCGGTGTGGTGGCCTCGGTACGTTGCGACGCCCTGATGCTCGACGACGAGAGCCGGAGCGACACGTACCCGTACAGCGACATCCAGGAAGACGACACGACGATGACCCACGAGGCCACCGTCGGGAAGATCAGCGCGGACCAGATCTTCTACCTGATGAGCCGCGGCCTGACCGAGAACGAGGCCCAGAACCTCGTGATCCAGGGGTTCCTGGAAGTCTTCACGAAGGAGCTCCCGATGGAATACGCCATCGAGTTCAACCGGCTCGTGAAGCTCGAGATGGAGGGGTCGCTCGGGTGACACCGGCGATCTCCATCGTGGACGGGGACGTCCCTGCCACGGATCCCGGCACGGCCCGGCCTGCGCGCGCCGTCCGCCGCTCGCCCACCGACATGCCGTTCAGCTTCGCGACCGCCGACCTGGTCGCGCGGATCGTGGCCGAACGTGAGGAGCCGGCCTGGCTCCTCGATGACCGGCTCGCCGCCGCCGCATTGTTCGTGGCGTTGCCCGTCGAGTCGAACCACCTGTACACGCCGTACGTGGATCTTCGGGCAGCTTCCCTTGCTACCGTTGAGCCCTGGGTCGCGACGGCAGTATCCGTGAGTGTCCCATCGGCCGGCTCGCTGCCCGACGACGTGGACGGCATCATCGACCTGCGCGAGGACAAGGTCATCGCGATCGCCCTGTCGGCCGACGCTACCGCGGCGGGCGTCACGCTCGAGACCTTCGGCGCCGCGCTCGCCCGCGATCCGGAAGGGTTTCGCGCCGACGTCGAGGGTGGGGCCACGCTTCCCGGGGCCGACAAACTCGCGCAACTGGCTCGCGGCTTTTGGACACAGGGCGCCCGGCTCGTTGTTCCCGATGGCGTGCACGTCGCCCGCCCGATCCTCATTCGGTGGCAGAGCGGAAACCCGGATCGCGCGCTGATCACCCGGACCCTCGTGCGCCTCGGCGTTGGGGCGTCGGCCTCGATCGTGGAGGAGCAGGTGCCGTCCGGCGCCGAGGTCGATTGCTCCCAGGGGCAAGCCGTCCCGCAGGGGTTCTTCCACGGAACGACAGAGGTCGTGCTCGGAGCCAACGCCCGATTGGCGTTCGCCTCGATCCAGGACTTCGGGCTCCGCCAGGTCGCGTTCCAGCATCGCTACGCACGCATCGGCGAGGCCGCTTCCTTGCACTGGGCGATGGCCCAGCTCGGCGGGCGCCTGGTGCGTTCGCGCGTGGACAACCGCCTCGAGGGCGATCGAAGCTCGGTCGAACAGGTCGAGATCGTCTTCGGCACGGACGAGCAGCTGTTCGATCTGACCAGCTATACGACCCACCTGGGCCGCGACACGACCGGAAACCTGCTCTCCAAGGGCGCCCTGACGGATCGGGCGCGCTCGTACATGAAGGGCATGATCACGATCGAGAAGTCGGCCGTGGGGACCGATTCATACCTCGGCGAGTTCGGGATGAACCTGTCCAAGGCGACGCGGGCGGTCGCGATCCCATCGCTCGAGATCGATCAGCCGGATTGTCGCCGCGCCATGCACGCGTCATCGGTGGGCCCCATCGATCAGGGGCAGCTCTTCTATCTCGAATCCCGTGGCATCGCTCCGGACGATGCGCGCAAGTTCATCGTGCTCGGCTTCCTGGAACCGGTCGTGGCCCGGGTGCCGCTCGAATCCACCCAGGACCACCTGCGCGAACTGCTCGACGCGAAGTGGGCCGCGGGCCTGACCGCGACGGCCACGGGCGCCACCAACGCCGCGGCCTGAGCCGCGACCCTCGCGTGCGCCGACTGGACCTTCTCGCCCTCGCCGACGTGCCCGAAGGCACCATGAAGATGGCCTGGGCCGATGGCAGCGAGCAGGTGATTGTCGTCCACACCGGGGGCGTGGTCCGGGCGTTCCAGGGGATCTGCACGCACGAGTACTCCGAGCTCGACAAGGGCTTCCTGACCGGCGGCGGGTCTCCCGGGCCGGACGGCAGACCGGTCGGCACCCTGACCTGCGCGCTGCACCTGTCGCGCTTTGATCTCGCCGATGGCGAGGCCCTCGATCCGCCGGCCGAGCTCCCGCTCGCGGTCTACGACGTGGTCATCGAGGGCGGCCGCGTCTTCATCGAGATCCCGGACGGCCCACTCCTCGTCAACGAGTAGGCCACCCGCTCAGCGGGGAAGCTCCTGTCCGAGCCCCATGGCTGCCGCGGCTCGAAGAATCGATTCGGCGAAGACCACGTCGGACAGGCCGACCCCGAGATGGGTGATCACGACCCGCCCGGCGGGGCGTGGGGTGCCCGCGAGGATCGCCTCCCCGAGCATGGCGTGCGGGTCCGGGTATCCATCGAAGTTGCCGGCATCCCGGTTCGCAAGGTATTGCTCGCGGTGGTCGACCAGGAACAGCGGGGCGTCGCGCGCGACCTCGGCCGCGCAGTAGGTCGCGTAGTCGATCGGGATGACAGTTGCGCCCGGCGCGAGCCACGCATTGGTCATGGACTGGCTGGCGTCTGCAGGGCCGAATGAGGCGGCCGTCACGACAGCGTCCGAGTCCTTGATCGCATCGCGCGCCGAGCCGTGGATCGTGACCGAGCCGATACCGGGGGTGGAGGTGGCTGCCGCCGCCAGTGCTTCAGCGCGTCGCAGATCGGGATCGAACAATTGCAGGTCGACTCCGGGCAGGACGTGGCCAAAGATCGGCAGATGGGATCGGCCCTGGACGCCGGCCCCGATGATCGTCGCCCGAGCCGGCCGGCCTGCGATCTGCGGCCGATAGTGGCGGAGGGCCACACCGGACACGGCCGCAGTCCGTTGCGCGGTGATCGGCCCACCGTCCATGATCGCCAGCGGGATGCCCGTCGCCGGATCGTTCAAGATCACCAGCGCGCTGATCGCGGGCAGGCCCAACTCGTTGTTCGTCGCGAAGCCGGCCACCCATTTCATCCCCATCAGATCCCCGAAGAGATCGGCCCCCCGGAGCATTGCCGGCATCGCGTGCACAAAAGAGGCCGCCGCCCGAGGGTGAATCGCGATCTTCGGTGGCAGTTCGGACCCGCCGGGTGTCGCGAGCGCGACCATCGTCCGCTCCGCGAGGTCGAGCCGCTCCTCGATCGGTGGCATCGCTGCCTCGACGTCATCGGCCGACAGCCAGCGCAGCGGTGGGAGCAGGGGCTCGGTCATCGGATGGAGTGTAACGCCGCATCCGGAGCACCGACATCACGGATCGGCGCCGTCCGGCTACGCTTCGCACATGGCGCCGATCGATCTGGCCCAGAGCCTCGACAACCTCAAGCTGGAGCGCGATGCGATCCAGCTCTATGAAGCCCTGGCCAAGATCGAGCGCGAGCCGCACCGGGCCAACGCGTTTCGCACCATTGCCGGCAACGAACGGCGACACGCCGAGGTATGGGCGAACCGACTTCGAGAGCTCGGCGCCACCGTTCCAGCGCCTGGCGGACCACGCCTCCGGGTCCGCACGATCATCGCCATCGCCCGGCTCTTCGGGACGCACGCAGTCCGGGACCTGGTCCAGGCGCTGGAAGGCGATGAGGTCGAGATCTACACGGCGCAGGCGACCCCCGAAGTCGAGGCGATCGCCGCCGATGAGCGCGAACACGCAGAGATCTGGAAGCAGCTGTCGGGCGAGCGGACCGGCGAAGGCAGCGTCTCGCCTGAAGCGCGAGCGGCCGTACGCGCAGGTGCGGACGGACATGCCGCGATTTCTGTCGATGTCACCGCGCCCGGTGAGATCGCGCAGCGGGAACGCTGGCACCGGTCGAGCCGGTCGGGCACGTTGCGTGCGGTGATTTTCGGCGTCTCCGATGGACTCGTTTCCAACCTGGCCCTCGTGATGGGCGTGGCGGGCGCCAGTGCTGCCCTCAACACCGGCAACTTCGTGCTGCTCGCCGGGATCGCCGGGCTGCTGGCCGGGGCCTTCTCCATGGCGGCCGGGGAATACATCTCCATGCAATCTCAGCGCGAGCTGTTCGAGCGCCAGATTGCCCTTGAGAAGGCCGAGCTGGAAGCGATGCCCGAGGAGGAGGAGGCTGAGCTCGCCGCGGTCTATCGAGCCAAGGGGTTCACCGACGACGAGGCGCGAGCCATCGCCCACCGGATGTTCTCGGATCCAGCCCACGCCCTTGACGCGCTCGTCCGCGAGGAGCTCGGCCTTGACCCCGATGAGCTCGGTTCGCCGTGGGGTGCGGCCTTCGGTTCCTTCGTCGCATTCGCCGTCGGCGCCGCCGTGCCCGTGCTGCCGTACCTCTTCGGCGCGGGGGGCGGCGCGTTCATCGCGGCGCTCGTTGCGTCGCTGCTCGCCCTGTTCGTCGTCGGCGCAGGGGTGTCATTGCTGACCGGCAGAAGCCTCCTCTTCTCTGGCGCTCGGCAGGTCGGGATCGGCGCGGTCGCGGCCGCCGTGACCTACCTCGTAGGCAGCGTGATCGGCGTTTCGGTGGTCGGCTGATGCCGGACCTGCGGGCCATCGTCATAGCACTCGGGGTCGGGATCGGCATCACTGCCTACACGACGCTGTGGTGGCACTGGCCGCTCGCTCTCGGCGGTGGGGCGGGGATCATCCTGGCTGGCCTCGCGCTCGTCGGATCCCTGTCCATCGGGACCGACCCGGCCAGGGCGGATGCCGCGTGGCGCGCCGCGGCCCCGGAGTTCGAAGACCCGCCGGCAGCCCCGCTACCGATCGAGCCGACGGCGGGCGAGCCCGGCCCTACGTTTGACGGGCAAGGAAAAGCCCCCGGGTGAGCGGGGGCTGTTGGGGTTGTGCTACGGGCGACGCGCGATTTGCTATGCGCGACGCGCGGCGGCGCCGGTGGTCAGGGGGTCCAGCGCGGCGTGTCCAGCGTTGCGTCGAATGTGTTGAACCGGCGGCGGCGATCTTCGCCGAGGAGCGCGCTCAGCAGTGAGAACAGGGCGAGCAGTCCAAATCCGGAGTAGGCGAGCATCATGAGTACCTTGTGGCTTTCCCGCGTGCCGTCGGACCGGCGGTTGACCCGCTCGATCCCGTCGCCGCTGCGACGGGTCCCGGCACCAGAGATATGACCTGATATCCGGAATATAACCTAAGATCGTTAGGCTGGCAAGTACATCTGCTTATGAGATCGGTGCAATGACGGACAAGACCACACTGGATCGGATCGATGTCCAGCTCCTGGCGCTGCTGCAGGAGGATGGGCGCCGTCCGTACGCTGAGCTCGGTGCCGCGGTCGGCATCAGCGGCCCTGCCGCCCATGAACGGGTCAAGAAGCTCGAGGCGCGCGGGGTGATCTCCGGCTACACGATCAAGGTTTCAGCGGAGGCCATCGGTCTGGCCATCCTGGCGTTCACGTGGGTCACCCAGGCACCCGGGACGGTGGCGACCGACCTGACCGGCGATTTCGCGGCGATCCCGGAGATCGAGGCCTGCCATCACATCACGGGGGAGGCCGACTACCTGCTCAAGATCCGGGCTCGCGACACACGAGACCTCGAGCGCGTGATCAGGGCGGTCCAGGCGACCCGCCATGTCTTCTCGACCGAGACGGATGTCGTGTTCTCGACGGCCTTCGAACGGCGCCCGATTCGGCCGGCACCGCCGCCGGCGAACTAGCGCTCCGGGGAGACCGCCTAATCCCGCGACTCGTGCGCCGGAGAGCCCTCGACTACGACCAGCTCGTCCGGAGGCGGTGCGAATCGATAGGCCCGGTGCTCCAGCAGGACACGCTCGACCGTCGCTGCATCGACGGGTCGGCCGCGGGCCGCGAGGCGCTCGCTGATCCAGCCGGCCTCCGCCGGTAGCTCCTGATCCTCGATGTCCTGATCCCGCCGCGCGCCATCGAGGTAGACGACGGCCACGATGCCGCCTCCCGCGACCAGCCCGAGGAGCAGCAGCCACCACTGGAACTCGGCCATCACACCCGCCCGGCTCGTGCGCTCATCGACGGGAGTCTACGGTGATCGCGGACCCGCGTACACTCCGGGGCCATGATCAACGTTGCCGTCGACCCGATCGCCTTCCAACTGGGCCCGCTGCCCGTCTACTGGTACGGAATCGCCTACGCCGTCGGGCTGTTCGTCAGCTACACGGTGCTCGTGCGCCAGGCACGTCGGTTCGGCCAGGATCCCGAGCTCGTCGGCAACGGGCTGATCGTGATCGCGATCGCAGCCCTCGTCGGCGGTCGGCTCTACCACGTCATCGACCAGTGGGCCCTGTACCAGGACGACCTCCTGTCGATCATCCTCCCGCCCTATTCGGGCCTGGGCGTGTACGGCGGGCTGATCACCGGTGTCCTTGCGTTCATGGCCCTCGTCCGCTATCACCGGGTTTCCGCCTGGGTCTGGGCCGACGTCGTGGCGCCGGCCCTGTTCACGATGCAGGCCGTCGGACGCTGGGGGAACTTCTTCAATCAGGAGCTGTACGGCCCGCCGACCGATCTCCCATGGGGCATCGCGATCGACTGCGTCCACCGCGTCGCGGCGTATCCGTGTGCAACGTTTCCGGAGGCCACGACGGCCTTCCAGCCCCTCTTTCTGTACGAATCCGTATCCGGCCTGCTCGGGGCAGCGCTGCTGATCTGGTTGTCGCGCCGGCGACCGTACCCCCTTCGAGCGGGCGATCAGATCCTGATCTTCTTCATCTGGTACGCCGTTGTGCGGTTCCTGCTGGAAAGCCTTCGGACAGACAACTGGTTCGTGGGCGGTATCCCCGCGGCCCAGTTGATGTCGATCCTGTTCGGCCTTGGAGCGTTCCTGCTGCTGCTGTACCGGCATCGAAGACCGGCCGACATCGCCGGATCCGACGAGCCCGACGACGTTCTCGCGGACGACTTCGATGACGATGAGGCCGGCGACGAGATCGACGAGGAGTTCGAGGATCTTGACGCCCTCGACGGCGACGACCGCGATGTGGTGACGCCGGCGACCCCCGCGGCGTCGGGCTCAGACCCGACCACCTGAGCGCCCGCGTGTCCGGCGACCCGGCACCAGCGCCACGTCGCCGGCCGCCTGAGCTGGCTCGACTCTCCCCACGGGCCATAGCCCGCGCCCGAGGTGGCGTTCGCGAGGGCCTCGACTGGCTGGGGCGCCCGCCGCGCTAACCACGCGGTGGCCGCCGTGATCGCCCTGACTCATCAGAATGGCTGCGTGTGAGCGTGGCGATACACCATATCCATCGATTCCGCCGTTCAGCCGAGCGTCGCTGAGTCCGGTTTGATGAACCACGTCGATCAGCCCCCGGGAGGCTCCCCGGTCCACGGCGTGTCGGGGGTTACGCATCGCTCCAGCGGGCGCCCGGTCCTGGACCCGTCGGGCTATCCTCCCCGGATGCAGTACGCCGAATCGATCCTCGATCTCGTCGGCGGGACGCCGCTGGTTCGACTGACCCGGGTCACCCGGGACCTCGGCCCGCCCGATGCCCAGCCCCTGATCCTGGCGAAGCTCGAGACGATGAACCCGGGCGGTTCCGTGAAGGATCGGATCGGGCTGCCCATGATCGAGGCGGCCGAGCGGGCTGGACTCCTGAAGCCAGGCGGCACGATCGTCGAGCCGACATCGGGCAATACCGGCCACGGCCTGGCGATCGCCGCCGTTCTGCGGGGCTACCGGTGCATCTTCGTGATGGCCGACAAGCAGTCTCCCGAGAAGCAGGCCCTCCTGCGCGCCTACGGCGCCGAGGTCGTCCTGTGCCCCACGAACGTGGAGCCCGAATCGCCCGAGTCGTACTACTCGGTGGCGGCCCGCCTGGCCCGTGACATCCCCGGCGCGTTCAAGCCGGACCAGTACTGGAATGCCGAGAACCCCGCCGCCCACGAGCGAACGACGGGCCCCGAGCTCTGGGAGCAGACCGACGGCCGGATCACGCACCTCATCGCGAGCGCCGGGACGGGCGGCACGATTTCCGGGATCGGCCGGTATCTGAAATCGAGAAACGCGGATATCCAGATCATCGGAGCGGATCCGGAGGGGAGCGTCCTGTCCGGCGACATCGCCCGCCCGTATCTCACCGAGGGGGTCGGCGAAGACTTCATGCCCGGCACGCACGACCCGTCGGTGGTCGACCGCTGGGTCCGTGTCTCCGATCGGGACGCCTTCGTCATGGCGCGTCGGATCACCCGCGAGGAGGGAATCCTGGCCGGCGAGTCGTGCGGGACGGCGGTCGTCGCCGTGCTCGACGAGGCGCGTCGGGTCATGGCGCAGGAAGGAGCAACGGCAAAGGATGCCGTGATGGTCGTCATCCTTCCCGACGGCGGCCGATCGTACCTTTCAAAGCTCTACAACGACGAGTGGATGCGTGCCAACGGGCTGCTCACGACGACCGGTGCCGTCGTCCGGGTCGGGCAACTCCTCGCCGACCGCAGTCGCGGGGCAGATCTGCCCAACGTGGTCCTCGCCCGGACGACCGATCGAGTCGGCGAAGCAATCGACACGCTCCAGCGGTTCGGGATCAGCCAGCTCCCGGTGTCACAGGAGCCCGACGGGGACAACCTCGAGGGGATCGTCGGCTCGGTCAGCGAGCAGGGCCTCCTGGATCGTGCCTACCGCAACCCGGAGATCGTCGAGCGCACGATCGGCGAGGTCATGGACCGGCCGCTCCCGACGGTGGCCATCGAGGCGTCGCTGGACGAGGCCTTCGCCCTCCTCGCCGGCGGCAGCCCAGCGGCGCTGGCCGTCCGCGCCGGCCGTCCGGCCGGGGTCATCACGAAACTCGACCTGCTCGAATACCTGGCGCACCGCGGCGGGTAGCGCCAGCATCAACCGGTCGTCTAAACCCAGGGCAGATGCATCTCGGAGACGGGTTCCTGGTCAGGTGTCCCGCGGGGCCTCCCCAGCGAGCTCAGCCTGTGAGGCGCGAAGTTCCTCGCGGACGACGCGTCGAAGCATCGCCTCAAGGTCGCCCGGCGAGGCGGCGGCCGCGGCGACGCCGGCTCGGGTCGACGCACTCCCTCGGTCATCCTCCTCCCCGTCGTTTGCAAGGTGGCTGCCGAATCGCCGCTCGGCGATCTTCTCGAGACCTTTCTTCAGAGGCGCGAACGCGGTCGCCAGGATCAGCGTCGTGATGATCGTGGCCGCATCCGATTCATTGCCGGTCGCTGAAACGAAGATCGTCTGGAGGAGCTTCTGGATGGCCGCGAACGCCCCGGTCAGGATTGCCGTGAGCGCGCCGAAGACGAGGGTTCGACTGATGACAGCGTCGATCTCGTACAGCCGGTACCTGAGGACCGCGATCCCCACGGCCACGGGAACTGTGGTCATCGCCGCGATAAAGATCGCCGCCGTGACCGGGCCTGGGACGACCGACACCCACATCGTGGCGATGACCAACCCGACAGACAACGCCAGCCACTTGAGCTGTTCGCGAACGACGCCGCTTGAACCTCGCCAGCGGAGGAAGAGGCTCGCCCCGCCGGCAATGACGGCAGACCCGAGCACAGCCAAGGCGACGTAAGCAGCGGCTTCGAGCGTGGCGTCAGCGATGGGCACGCGGAAGTCGCGCCGCACGAGCCGCACGGTCTCGAGCGCGCTCGGGTAGGCCACGATGATCGCGCACAGGAGCCCGGCGCTGGCGGTCATGGCCCAGGCGACCGGACGCCAGCGCCGTGACAGGAGGTGACCGTCCGGGAACACCAGTGGGATGGCACCGGCGAGCACGACAACGCCCGGGACCCAGATGAACGCGTTAACAAGGGCGGCGACGTTGCTGGCGGGCAGTGACCCCCGCAGCCCGGCGGCCGCGTACTCCGTGAGGAAGAGCTGGCTCGCGCTCAGGAGACCGCTCACAGACAGCAGGACCCCGACCCGATTATCCGGCCGGCGCCGCATGATGAGCCATCCGAGGGGGCCCGCCCCAACCGCGAAGAGGACCGGGAATCCGCGGAAGCCCCAGCCGCCCTGGGGTGGGTGGTCGAGCGTCAGGAGCAACAGCGTCAGGCCCGCCACCAGGAGGGTCACGGTCGCCGCCGCCAATACCAATAAGAGCCGACTGTCCGGACGCTGCATCACCCTGCAGTCTGCGAACCAGGACGCCGGTGTCAACCCCTGGAGCGGCGGTGGAGATGCGATGATGCCGGGCATGCGCGTCGACGACATCCGCCCAGACCTCGCCTTCGAGACGCTCGCCGTGCACTCCGGCCAGGAGCCGGATGAGCTGACCGGCGCCGTGGCCCCGCCGATCTACCAGACGAGCACCTTCGCGCAGGATGGTGTCAATCGACCTCGCGGCGGCTACGACTACGCTCGCTCGGTCAACCCGACCAGGGATCGGCTGCAGCGGGCGGTCGCGGCGCTCGAAGGGGGCGGTGAAGGGATCGCGTTCGCGTCCGGGTCGGCGGCGACTGCTGCCATCGCGGAACTCGCACCGCCTGGATCCGAGATCGTGGTGGGCGACGATGTCTACGGCGGCACGTTCCGCTACCTCGAGCGCGTGCGGCGCGGGCACGGCGTGGACACGCGCTACGCAGACCTTGCCGGGAGCCCCGATGCTCTCCCGGAGGCGATGAGCGAGCGGACGCGACTGGTCTGGTTCGAGACGCCCACCAACCCGCTCCTCAAGATTGTGGACATCAGTGCCGCCGCGAGAGCCATCCGTGAGCGATTTGGTGAAATGCCGGACCGCCCCCTGCTGGTCGTCGATGGCACGTTTGCGTCACCGGCCCTCCAGCGTCCCCTCGAGCTCGGGGCGGACATCGTGTTCCACTCGGCCACCAAGTACCTGGCCGGGCACAGTGACACCGTCCTCGGAGTTGCCGTGACGCGCGACGCGGCCGTCGCCGAGCGGCTCCGCTTCCTCCAGAATGCAATGGGCGGCGTGCCCGGCCCGTTCGACTGCTTCCTGGTCCTGCGTGGGCTGCGGACGCTTCACCTCCGGGTTGAACGGCACGTCGCGAACGCGCAGCGGGTGGCGGAGTTCCTCGCAGCCCGAGATGACATCGCGACCGTCCACTACCCGGGCCTGACCAAAGGACGCCACGCGCACGCAGGCGCAGCCGTCGCTGCCCGCCAGATGCTTGGGCCGGGCGGCATGGTCTCGTTTATCCCGGCCGCAGGTGGCCGACATGGTCGGACCGCCGCCGAGCGTGCCGTCGCGGCCGCCGAGGCGACGCGTATCTTCACGCTTGCCGAGTCGCTCGGCGGCGTCGAGTCGCTCATCGAGATCCCGGCCCAGATGACTCACCTGTCGGTCAGTGGATCGCCGCTCCAGGTCTCCGACGATCTGGTCCGGCTGTCGGTCGGGGTCGAGTCCGCGGCGGATCTTATCGCGGACCTCGCTCGCGCCCTCGACGAGGCCTGAGACCCGAGTCGCGCGCGCCGACGCGCCCGGACACCGCAACCGTGTTGCAACCTGTGATGCTGTCGGGTGTACCATTCGGGACAGATCTTCGCGACTGCGGAAGCCGACTCTCGCGGGCCCCTGGCCCGCCCCACGCGCGGCCGGTCGATTCGAAGCCCTGACGGGTCGGGCATTGTCGTCCGCCGTCTTCGCCGAGGAGTCCGCCGACCGATGACGACCGCAATCGCTCCGGGCACGATGCGAAGCCTCGCGCGCCCGGGCAGGACCAATCTCTCGACCGCGGAACTCTACGAGCTTGCCCTGCGCGACGGCGAAGGCATGCTCGCCGCCGATGGTCCGCTCGTGGTCAGAACCGGCGCCCACACGGGGCGTTCGCCGAAAGACAAGTTCATCGTGGTGGAGCCGTCGTCGGAGGCCAAGGTCTGGTGGGGCGACGTCAATCACCCGATCTCCGAGGAACACTACGACCGGCTGCGTGAGCGGCTGATGGCCGACGTCCGCGAGCGAGACCTGTATCGCCAGGACCTGTTCATCGGGGCGCACCCGGCGCACCGTCGATCGCTGCGGGTCTACACCGAAACCGCCTGGGCGAGCATCTTCGCCCGCAATCTGTTCCGGCGGCCGTCGCAACAGGACCTGGCCACGTTCAAGCCGAACTTCACGATCATCGACGTCCCCTCCTTCCAGGCCGACCCTGCGACCGAGGGAACCCGAACCGGTACCGCGATCCTCGTCCACCTCCGGCGGATGGAGATCATCATCGTCGGCACGATGTACGCGGGCGAGATCAAGAAGTCGGCATTCACGGTCATGAACTACCTCATGCCGGACGAGGGCGTCCTGCCGATGCACTCCTCGATCAACGTCGGCAAGACCGGCGATGCGGTCGTGTTCTTCGGCCTTTCGGGGACGGGCAAGACCACGCTCTCGGCCGACCCGCTGCGCAGCCTCATCGGCGATGACGAGCACGGTTGGGGCAGCGAATACACGTTCAATTTCGAGGGCGGCTGCTACGCGAAGACGATCCGGCTCTCGCCCATGTACGAGCCGGACATCTTCGCCACCACGAAGCGCTTCGGGACCATCCTCGAGAACGTTGATATCGACCCGGTCACCCGCGAGTTGAACCTGGACAGCGAGCGCATCACCGAAAACACCCGCGGCGCGTATCCGCTCCATTTCATCGGAAACGCCGATTCGACCGGGATCGCCGGACGGCCGCGAACCGTGATCTTCCTGACCGCGGATGCGTTCGGGGTGCTCCCGCCGATCTCTCGTCTGACCCGCGAGCAGGCGGCCTATCACTTCATCTCGGGCTACACGGCCAAGCTCGCGGGCACCGAAGTCGGGGTGAAGGAGCCGACGGCCACCTTCTCGGCCGGCTTCGGGGCTCCGTTCCTGCCTCGCCATCCGGGCGTCTACGCGCAAATGCTGATGGATCGGCTCGAGGAGTTCGATGTGCCGGTCTGGCTCGTGAATACCGGCTGGACCGGCGGGCCGTACGGCGTCGGGCAGCGAATGAACATCAACCACACCCG
>JBKKBB010000047.1:0-15664 GCA_046714395.1 Candidatus Limnocylindrales bacterium
CTCCGTTCGGAGGTCTCGCATCCGCTCGGCCAGCACCGCCCCACGGACAACGGATTCACCCGGTGCCGCGAGCTCGCGCTCACCCGGACGCAGCGAAAACCACGCCTCGACATCGGGGCTGGACAGCAGGCGCAGGCGCACCAGGGCGAGCCCGTCGTGCGTGGCAGGATCGCTCATCGGTCGTCCCTCGGCCAGGCCAGCATGCCCCAGTCGGCCAGGCGTCACCGACGCCGGTCGCGCCGCTCTGGCAGGCGCAAGGGAACATCCCGGAGGTCGAGAATCAGGCCGGCGCTCCCGCCCGTCACCGGGACGGCAACCCGTCGCGTTCGCTTTCCGAACCTGACGACATCCGAGAACTCGATCCGCGCCTGGGCGGGAAGGCCCGGAGCCAGTCCGAGAAACGCCAGTTCGCCGGCCGCCAGATCCCGTTCGCTGACCGTGCCCTCGACGTCGAGCGTCAGGCGGCCGGCCGATCTCGGGCGGCCCCTCCGGGTGCCCATGTCGGCGCTCGCGCCGCCGGCGATCACGACGCTGCCGAGCGGCACGAGCGCGTCCCGGACGACGTCGGCGAGCAGTCCCCATCGCTCGCCCGCATCCTCGATCGTTCCGATCGGGCCGAGCAGCCGGGCGTGGTCCCAGGCGATCTGGGTTACGCCGGTGCGTCGAATCGTGTCGGCAAGCGCCAGGGCGATGGCCGTCGCCGGTGCCGTGGCGAAGGCGCCCCCGGCGATCACCGTGAGGTCGGCCGGCGGCCTCGCAGTCAGCTCCGGCGTCAGGGCGGCGATCCGGGCAAGAGCGGCAGCGGCCGCGGCGAGCCGAAGTCGCGCACCATCCCCGGTCATTTCCACCCACGGCCGTCGGCGGAGTTCCCGCAGACGATCGCCCATCCGGTGGCGGTCGAGGCTGCCGGTGGACCAGGCAAGCACCGCGTCCACGGTAGCGTCGTCGGGGTCGGATGGCACCAGGGCGCCCTCGGCCGTCACAATCCCCTCGCTGACGGGCCCACTACCCGCGGCGCCGGCCTGCGCGACAAACCGGGCGCCTCCATCGAACCCGACCTCGAGGATCTCGATCCGAAGATCCAGCAGATCGGCCAGCGTCTCTGCCACGACCCGGAGCGCGCGACGGCCGTCGGCGGGGTCGGCGAGCCGCTCATCCAGAGTTCGACGCAGGGTGTCGCCGGTGCCACGCCGCGCCGATACGGCCGGGACCTGGGTGATTCGCTCGGGATCCCCCGGTGCGTCCTGACCAAGCGCCTCGAGCCACGACCTGCGGGTACGGAGCGGACCGCCCAAGAAGAGCTGGACGTCGGGTCGCCGCCTGGCGACCGCGCCCGCCAGCGCCGCGAGATCGTCGAGCGCCGCACGCTCGTCGGGACCCGGCGGATCCCCGACACCGATCAGGACGGCGCCAACCTCGCGGGCGAGCACAAGCTCGGTCATCTCGCGCGGGTCGTGGGTTTCCGTGGACGCAGCGATGACGCGCCAGCCAGTCCGACGCGCCTCGCCGGACAGGTGGCCGACCGTTCGCCGCGTTGCGCCCAGCACCACGAGCGTGCTCGGACATGGGCTTCGAGCGGCGAGCCTGGGCATGTCGTCGAGCGCGGTCTCCTGCAGCTCAGCCAGCGCGGCCAACGCCGGGTCGGCCAGGCGCGCTCGGCCGGCAAGCGTTGAGAGCAGGTCGGACTCCGCGGTCCCCGCCGGTCCGGCCAGCGTGCCGAGAAGTCGCCAGCGGCCTGCCAGGCGCGCCAGCAGGCTGACAGAGGTGGTCGCCCCACCTGCGTCAATGATGGCGAGTGTCTGGGGTGCCCGCGTCACCTGGTCATGCTAGCGGGTGATCAACCGGAAGGGCCCGCCGCGCAGCCTCAAGCGTCCCAGGTGATCTCGTCGTCCAGCTCTTCGAGGCGCTCGATCAGCTGCTCGATCCCATCGTCATCGGCAAGCAGCGCGCTCGCGCCGGCCATTTCGCCGCCGAACAGGCTTCGCAGCACCGGGTCGAAGAAGAGCATCGCGTTCGCCCCAAGCGGGCGGTACGGTCGGCTCGCATGCAGGAAGTGAACGGCCGAGATCGTCAAGCCCCGGAGCTGGATCTCGCGCGCGACCTGCTCGACCAGCTCGTCACGCTGGTCATCGGGCAGTTCGCCGGGCACCACGGCGTTCACCCGGCCACGCCTTCATCGCTGCCGCCGGACGCGACCGCGGGGATGCCCGTCCCATCCACCGCCCGAGCGAACGCCTGAAAGGCCGCCGCACCGCGGAGCGCGAGGATCACGTGTTCGATGCCATCGCTCTCGACGAGCTCCTCGCGGAGCGTCCGCACCGTGATCTCGGCCGCCTCGTCCAATGGAAATCCGCCGATCCCGGTCCCGAGGGCAGGGAACGCAACGCTGGCCGCGCCGATGTCGCGCGCGCGAGCCATGGCGCTCCGAACCGCGGACTCGATCGCGGGAGCCGACGTCCGTCGATCGTGGTCGAGCGACACGGCGTGGATCACCGCCCGCGCCGCCAGCGTCCCGGCGCCTGTGACGATCGCGGAGCCGACCGCGATGGGCCCCTGGCGGACGGCGGCAAACTCGATCGCGTCGCCGCCAGCGCGCTTCAAGGCGCCGCCGACGCCCGTCGACATCCAGAGGGAGGGGCTGGCCGGGTTCACGATCGCATCCACCTCGAGGACGCAGATGTCCCCGTTCCATAGTTCCAGACGACTCATCCGTCCACTCCGGAGACGAGCGTTCGGACGATCACAGGTCCGGAGGCGGCATGGTACACCCGTGGCAGCCTGCGGGCCATGTTCGTGACGACCTCCCACGAATTCGTGGTGCGTGCTCGCGCCACCTCGGCGACGGTGATTTCGGTATCCCCCTGCCGCCCGATGAGCACGAACTCGTCGTCAATGGTGACCGGCTCGCCCGGCACCGCGGTGACGTCGGCCATGACCGCGTCCATCGCCACGTTGCCGACCAGCGGAACGCGAATGCCGCGGACCAGGGCGTCGGCTCGATTCGAGAGCGCCCGCGACCAGCCGTCGCCGTAGCCGATCGGAAGGGTCGCGATCCGGGCCACGCCGGCCGTCCTGAATGTGGGCCCGTAGCTCACCCCGGCGCCTGCCGGCAGCATGGCCACCCGGACCGGTCGCGCGTGCAGCGACAGCGCCGGACGCAGACCCGCCGCAATCGGGCGCAGAGCGTCGCGGGATAGCTCGTCGGGCACCAGCCCGTAGATGCTCAGGCCGGGTCGGACGCCTTGATAGGAGGCCACGTCGTCTGCCAGGAGGGATCCACTCGCCCGCACGTGACGACGCGGCAAGCGGACCCCGGCGGCCAACAGGTCGGCACAGGCGCCGTCGAAGTCCGCCAGCTGGGCCCGGGTGGTCGCCGCATCCTCGGGCGCCTGGAGATGGGTCCACAGTCCCTCAAGCCGCGTGTTGGGGCTGGCACTGATCGCCCGCGCTGCGGTACGGAGCGCCATCCCGCTGAACCCGCCCCGGCCGAGGCCCGTTTCCACCTCGAGGTGCACCCCGAGGCGGCGGCGTCCGGGTTCTGCGACGAGGGACGCGATCATCGCGTCAAGAAGGCTCGGATCCCCCGCCGTCACGGCGATGCCGCGCCGGGCCGCTTCGCGTCCCCAGCCCGGTGGAATCGGATACAGCACCAGGATCGGAAGGCGGATACCCGCCTTCTGCAGGGCCAGCGCCTCATCCATCGCCGCGACGCACAGCCCGTCGGCGCCCGCTTCAGCGAGGGCACGGGCAACCGGCGCGGCTCCGTGTCCGTACGCATCCGCCTTGACCACGGGGTAGACAGGAGTACCGCCCCCGGCCAGCGTTCGGATCAACGCGAGATTGCCCTGGATCGCCGCCAGGTCGATGGCCAGCCAGGCCGTCCGCGGCAGGGTGCCGGCCGGAGGATCTGCCGGGAAGGATCTCTCCGCTGCCGGGCGAACGATGCGCTCATCCACCGCGGTCACGACGTCGGCGCGGCAGGCGTTCGAGCCGCGAAGCCGAGGCGGGATCCGCTTCGCTCGCGCTCGGCGATCGCCGTCAGCCGCTTCCGGGCCACCGGGATGACGTCGCACAGGTCCGATGCCAGCAGCCCGGCGTCCCCGAGGCGCTCGCGGACCAGGTCGCCGGCGAGGCCGTGCAGGTACACGCCGGTCCGGGCGGCGGCAGCGGTGCTCACTCCCTGTGCGAGCAGGGCACCGATGATCCCGGCGAGCACGTCGCCGGTCCCGCCCGTTGCGAGGGCCGGGTTCTCGAAGGGTGCGACCCAGACGGCGCCATCCGGATCTGCGATGACCGTCCGCGCTCCCTTGAGGACGACCACCTGACCCCAGTCGGCGGCCGCCGCGCCGGCGACCCGGGCACGATCCGCGTCGTTCGCGACGAGGTCGCCGTCGTCGGCGGGATCGATGCCGGCACCCGAGCGCAGGCGGGCGAACTCACCGGGATGCGGCGTAAGGATGGCCGGGCGGGTCGCGCCCGCCCACCAGCCTCTGAGGGTGGCCATCGATCGAAGGGCCTCGGCGTCGAGGACAATCGGTGCGGATCCGCCTTCGCCCGCAGATCCAAGGAGCCGACGGACGAGCTCCATCGTGGCGAGACCCGGCCGGAGCCCCGGTCCGAGGACGATCGCGTCATGTTCGTGGTCGAGGATGCGCGCGAGCGCCGGCTCTGGATCCAGCTCCTCGACGTCGTCCTCCGGCAGGGCGAGCGTCGTCGCCTCGACGACCTTGCCGGCGAACAACGGCTGAAGTGACTCGGGGACCGCCAGCGTGACCAGCCCGGCCCCGGCCCGGCCGGCGGCGCGGCAGACGAGCAGGGCGGCGCCCGCGTAGTCCAGGGACCCGGCGATCACGAGGAGCTTTCCGAACGTGCCCTTGTGGCCCCGGACCGGCCGGTCCGGCAGGAGGGCCGAGATCTGGCGATCATCCAGCAGGGTCGGGCCGCCGGAAGGACTGTCCGGGCCAACGCCGTCTTCGATCCCGCTTCGGGCAGCGGATGTCTGGGCCCGGAATCCGAGTTGTCGGTCAGCCATCTGAGGGATCCACGATGGTCGATTCGTGGAGGGCGCGCAGGCGGTCCATGCGGGCCAGAATCTGACGCTCGCGGGCGTCGAGGCGCTCTTCGATGTCGGGCGGGAAGACGTAGCGCCCGCCGGACTGCCGGACTCCGAACGCGATGGCGATGGCGTAGTCGGACTCGTGGGAGATCGAGACCGCGATCCGCCCCATGCCAAGCTGCTCGGCGCGGCGCTCCGCACGCCCGTGGAGACGAACCGCGGGCTGGCCGGTCGGCAGACGGTCGATCTCGATGTCTCGCCAGCCGATGCCGCGGACTCCGAGGCCGAGAACCTTGCTGACCGCCTCCTTGGCGGCCCAACGGCCGGCGAACGTCTCCGGCCGATCCCGAACGTAGCGCTGCTCGCCGGGCGTGAGCACCCGATTGCTGAAGCGTGCGCCGAAGCGCGCCAGCGACTGCCGGATCCGCTCGACCTTGATGATGTCGACCCCGAGCTCGGTCGTGCCCGCCGGCACCGCCCCGGCCGGGAGTCCACCGCCCGCAAAGCCCCTCATGTCGTCGGCGTCGGCCATCGACGGGCCTACTCGACCGTGACGGACTTCGCCAGGTTCCGGGGCTGGTCGACGTCCGTGCCGCGGGCGATGGCCATGTGGTACGCGAACAGCTGCAGCGGGATAATGGCCAGCACGGCGCTCACGGCCTCGTGGGTGGCAGGGACCCAGCACACGGCGTCGGCGTATCGCTCGATCTGGGGATCTCCCTCCGTCGCCACGGCCAGGACGTGGGCGTCGCGAGCGCGGCCCTCCATCACATTGCTGATCAGCTTGTCGTAGGTGGACGATTGCGTCGCAATGGCCACCAGCGGACATTCGGCGTCGAGCAGGGAGATCGGCCCGTGCTTGAGCTCGCCGGCCGGATAGCCTTCCGCGTGGACGTAGCTGATTTCCTTGAGCTTCAGGGCGCCCTCCAGGGCGGCCGGATAGGTTGAGCCACGACCGACGAACATGAAGCCGCGCGAGTTCACATAGCGCCGCGCCAGATCCTTCGCCTGCGGCGCGTTCAGATCGAGTGTTCGCTGCGCCGCGTCTGGCAGCGCTCGAAGCGCCGTGGCAAGTTCAGTTTCGGCGGCCTCGGACATCGTGCCCCGCAGGCGCCCGATGGCTGCAGCGAGCACGACGAGGGTCGTGACCTGGGTGACGAACGTCTTCGAAGCCGCCACGGCGATCTCCGGACCGGCCTGCAGGAACATGACCGCGGCGGCCTCCCGGGTGATGGCCGAGCCCACCGTATTCGTCACGGCGATGATCGGGCAGCCACGCTCGCGGGCGTACCTCGTCGGAGCAATCGTGTCGGCCGTCTCGCCGGACTGGGTTACCGCAATGACCAGGGTCCGTTGATCGAGGGGCGGTGGGCTGTAGCGAAACTCGGAACCGACCGTGACGCGAGCGGGCAGCCCCGTCCAGGCCTCCAGCGCGGCCGCGCCGACCAGGGCGGCATAGGAGGCCGTGCCGCAGGCGACGAGTTCGATCCGCGTGATCTCGCGGAGGAGCGGCAGGAGCGGCTCGATCTCGGGGGCGTGGACGCGGTTGTCCAGACCGATGCGACCAGCCAGCGCCTGACGTAAGGCCGTCGGCTGCTCGTGGATCTCCTTGAGCATGAAATGCTCGTAGCCACCCTTCTCCGCGACTTCCGGCGACCAGTCGATCCGCACTTCGGAGCGATGGTGTGGAATTCCGTGGACGTCGGTGACGATGACGCCGGTCGGCCGAACGTCGGCGACATCACCCTCCTCGAGGAAGACGATGCGGTTCGTATGCGCGAGGATCGCGGCCACGTCGCTGGCGATGAACGATTCCTCGCCGTTCAGGCCGACGACCAGGGGCACGTCCTGGCGAGCGCCGACGAGGCGGCCGGCTTCATCGCGGTGCATGACAACGATGGCGTACGCACCGATCAGCAGGCGCAGCGCCGCTCGAACGGCATCGGCCAGATCGCCCTGGTAGGCCTCCTCGATGAGATGCGCGATCGCCTCGGTGTCGGTCTCGGAATCAAGCGTGTGACCACGAGCCTCGAGGCCATCGCGAAGCTCGCGAAAGTTCTCGATGATCCCGTTGTGAATGACGGTGATCTTGCCGGTGCAATCGACATGAGGATGGGCGTTCAGGTCATTCGGGCGCCCGTGCGTCGCCCAGCGCGTGTGGGCGAGGCCCATGGCCGCGTGTGGCGTGCGGTCGGCGATCGCCGTCGTCAGGTTGGCGAGTTTGCCGGCCCGCTTCTCGACGAACAGGGCGCCTTCCTCGTCGACCAGGGCGATGCCGGCGGAGTCGTAGCCGCGATACTCCAGGCGGCGAAGACCCTCCAAAAGAATCGGTCCGGCCTCGCGAGGCCCGGTGTAGCCGACGATGCCGCACATCCGTTCAAGTCCCCTGTCTGGTCGCGCCGGCACTGCCGAGCGCTGACTGGCTCGCTGGGATGGGCACCACGGTCAGTGTAGTCGCTCGGCCGCGACGGCCGCCAACGCGTCGGCGAGCTCCTCGACCATCGCTGCATCCGGACCCTCGACCATGACCCGCAACGCGGATTCAGTTCCCGACGGCCGGATGAGGATCCGGCCGGCGCTACCGAGACGCTGATGCGCCGCGATGATCGCGCGCTGGATGGCGGGATCCCCTTCCCATTGGTCCTTGTGACGCACGTGGACGGCGCGCTGTTGCTGGGGCAGGAGTTCGATGCTGCCCGCCAGCTCCGCCAGGGAGCGGCCGGTCCCGATCATGACTCGAAGCACCTCGAGGGCCGTGACGATGCCGTCGCCCGAGGTCGTGTGCTCGGCGACGATGACGTGACCGCTCTTTTCCCCGCCGAGACCGGCGCCCGATACCTGCATGCCCTCAAGGATGTACTTGTCGCCAACGGGAGTCCGAATGACGATGCCGCCGGCCTCCTCGACGGCCCGCTGGAGGCCGCCATTCGAGAGGACCGACACGACCAGGGTCTTCCCGGCGAGCGCACCCCGTCCGAGGCGATCGAGGGCCAGAATTCCGAGGACCTGATCCCCGTCGACGACTCGTCCGTCCGCATCAACGGCGATCAGCCGATCTGCGTCACCATCGAGCGCGAACCCGACATCGGCCCTTCGTTCGGCCACCAATCTGGCCAGGCCGGCCGGATCGGTCGCCCCGCAACCCCGATTGATGTTCGTCCCATCCGGGGCCGCGTTGATCACCTCCACCGACGCGCCCGTCGCGCTGAGGATCGCCGGCGCAAACGCTCCACCGGACCCGTTGGCCGCGTCGAGCACGATGCGGACGCCGGCCGCGTTGACCCTGCCCGAGAGCTCCATCCGGGCCTCGGTGTATCGCGCGACGCGATCACGGGCGTCGACTGTGACCCCGAGTTCGTCGTTGCCCACGCCCCCCAGTTCCTCGGTCCGCCAGATCAACTGCTCGAGTTCGTCCTCGACCGGATCGTCCAGTTTGAGCCCGCGTCCGTCGAGCACCTTGAGCCCGTTGTCGGCTGCCGGGTTGTGGGAGGCAGAGACCATGATTCCCGCCGCGAATTCGCCGTCAACGGCCAGAAACGCCAGGGCCGGGGTCGGAACGACACCGACCTGGTGCACGCTGGTGCCGAGACTCGTCGCGCCGGCCGTGATCGCGGCGACGAACAGGTCACCGGAGCGCCGCGTGTCCTGGCCAACCACGATCGAACCACCGCCCCTGGCCAGACGATGCGCCGTCGCGCGACCGAGTGCGTAGGCGGTCGTCGGCTTGAGTTCGACGTTCGCGACGCCGCGTATCCCGTCGGTGCCGAAGAGTCGTGGCACGATTCCCTGGTCCTCCTGGTCGCGGCTACGTAGAGCGAGTTGAGCCACGCACAACGGTGTCGCGGCTGCGGCGCACGTCGATCAGGGCGCTGCGGTGGGGACGGTCCCCGAAAGGTCGATGGTCACCGTGATCGGATTGGGGCTCGCCCCGATCAAGGTCAGGCCGGTGATGAGATTCGCAGTCGCGGACACGCCGTGCGACCCGACGTCCAGACCCGACACGTCGAGCGTCATGACGAAGCTCGAACCCGACAGGCGGTCCAGATCTGCCACCGAGCCTCCGATCGTGACGAGCACCCGGTCGGTTGATAGCACGTAGGCCCGATCCGCCCGGGCCCCCGCCAGGACCAGGCCCGCATCGAACGTCCTTGTCGCCGTCACCGGTCGGAGGGTCACCGTGACGCGGACCGTCGCCAGCGTGGGAGCCTGCACGCCGTCGGGCAGCTGGAGGGCCGCGTCGAGCGTTACGGTCGACGACGCGCCGGTGATCGCGATCGGCACCGTATCGGCGAACTCGAGCGGGGCGATGTTGTCCACGTCGCCTTCCACGCTCACCACGAGCGGATCGACACTCACGGACGCAATCTCGAATCCAGCCGCCGCGTTGCCGATGACGATCGGACGAACCGGGAGCGAGCGCGTCTGGCGGTCCGTGAAGATCGCGAGGCGCACCCGGACGCTTGCGGGTTCGAGGTCGACCGGCGAGAGCGGCTCGCCGCCTGAATCGACCGGAAGCAGGTCGACCGTCCGGTTGATGTCAATCCCGGAGGCATCGATGTTCATGCGGGCCTGTGCCTCGCTGACACGATCCACGATCGAGGCCGGACCGGTGACCTCCACCTCGGCCACCGACAATTCGGGCTGGCCGATCTCCAGCCCCGTCGGGATCGGCCCCAGGACGGCCCGGACGGAGACCATTCGGCTGATCACGGCGTCGAGCTGCACGGTGATCTGCCGGGGCTCGTAATCCAGGACCTGGATTCGGGTATCGATCGCCACCACCCGCACAGCAACCGACGTTCGCCCGCCGGAGGCGGCCACGGTCGAGAGGTCCACGGTGGCCCGGAAGCTGGAGCTGTCGAGTCGAAGGCCGAGGTCTTCAGGCGCGAAGTAGCGGATCTGGCGAACGGCTCCGAGATCGGACAGAATCGTTACCTCGGACGACAGGCCGCTGGCCTCGATGGGCACGGCCCCCTCGAAGAACTGGGCGCTGGACGACACGATCAGACCCACGTACAGGAGGGTCGCCAGCGCGACGGCCCCGAGCTTCAGCGGCCAGTTATGGAAAACAACGCCGATGGCTCGGTTCACGGATTGACCTTGACCACGGGTCCGCCGTCAGTGGGAACCCCGGGATTTGCCGTTGCCGGGTCGTCAGCCGCCGCTGACGGGGGCATCGGTGCGGCGGCCGCGACTTCGACCTGGGGGGCCACTTTCCGGTGGCCGTCGCCGCTCCTGCCGAGGACGAACTGGCCCAGCCTCGACAGCGTCGGGGCCCCCGTGACCCGATGGGTGCCGGGGATGCGCCGCCGGGTCCCATCCGCCGCCGGGTCGAGCAGATCCCGAATGGCACGGGCGAGCTGGAGTTCATTGAGGTTGCGGACAATCCTGGCTCGTTCGATCAGGCTGATCTGTCCGTTTTCCTCGGATACGACCACGACGACCGCATCCGTCTGCTCGGTGATCCCGAGGGCTGCCCGGTGGCGGGTCCCGAACCGTTCGGAATGCATGGTCGTCTCGGTCAGTGGCAGGAGGGCGCCGGCCGCGAGGATGGCGGACCCGCGAATGATCACGGCGCCGTCGTGGAGCTCGGTTCGCGGCATGAAGATCGTGCGCAGGAGATCCACCGACAGGTCGCCATGGATCATGACGCCCGATTCGGCGATCTCCTCCAGCCCGGTATCCCGCTCGAGCACGATCAGGGCGCCGTGCCCATCGCCGGACATGAGCGACGCGGCGCGGGCAACGTCCGCCGCCACCTGCTGCGCCGCGGTGTTCTCACTCGGAAATAGCCACGCGAGCGACCCGACGCGGCCGATCCGCTCAAGGGCTCGGCGAAGCTCGGGCTGAAACACCACCACGATGGCAAACAGGCCGACGACCGCACCGGCCTGCAGGATCTGGGTGAGCAGGCGCAGTGTCAGCGTCTGGGCGGCGAAATACACGGCGAACAACACGCTTACGCCGATCACGAGGCGCACCGCGCGCGTCCCCCGAATCAGGCTGAACAGCCAGTAGATCAGGAGCGCGGTGATCCCGATGTCGAGCAATGTCGTGGGCCGAACCTGATCGAGGATCGACGCGAGGACCTGCGGCATCTTCGGTCGAGTGTAGCATCGCGGCAGCGGCCCTCCGGCCGGCTCGAGGCCGCCGCGGGCCGGTCAGCCGATCAGCCAGCCGACCCTGGGACGGGCCCGGCGGTCGGCTCGTCGGGTGCGAGTCGGTGTTCCCTGCTGAACGCGACGATGGCCGCGGACGCCTCCGGGTCCTCGTCGAGCGTGGCCAGGCGGGCCAGCAGGCGGACCTTTTCCGCGGCCGTGGCAGTCCAGCCTCGAGCGACCTGGACCGCGGCAATCTCGAGCTGGACGGCCGGGTCGGACGGGTTGATGGTCAGGAGGATGAGGCAGGCGTCGAGAGCAGCATCGAGATGACCTGCCGCGCGCTCGGCCTCGGAGAGCGCCAGCAGCAACGGTCTGGCGGCCGCGAGGTCCCCGGCGTCGAGGTGTCGCTCGGCCTCGCGCAGGGCGGTCACGGGGTCAACCGGAGGCGCCGGCGTCGTCGCCGGCACGGAGCTTCCTTCGGAGGTTGCTCCGGCTGGTTCCAGGAGCCGGACCGCCTGACCCAGGGCCTCGATCGCGGCCGGGTCGGTTACGAGCTCACGAAGACGACCGACGAGACGCTCGACCGTCCGGCGCCGGCTGCGTGATTCCGCGAGCTCCAGGGCCTGCCGGGCGGCGTCGCATGCCTCGGCCATCCGGCCGTCGCGCTCCAGGAACTCGGCCAGCGCTTCCAGGTCCTGCGCCGCGCCGAGCGCCGAACCCTGTTCGATCCGGAGCTCCGCTCGGCCACGCAATGCGCGCTCGTCGGACGGCGCACGCTGCAGCCCCGCGGCGAAGGCGGCCTCGGCCTGAGCGGCGCGGCCCAGACGGCGGAGCACCTCTCCGAGGCTGACGTATGGGAGCGCACGGTCCGGGGCGATCGATGCGGCCGCCTCATAGGCAGAAACTGCGGCCTCGAGCTTGCCTCGAAGGGCCGCGACATGCCCGCGCCGGAGCGCGTCCTTGTACTGCGCGAAGAGGATCTCGCTCATGGCGAGGGCGACCGCTCGGAGCGGGCCTCCGTCGGCGTGGTGTCATCGGCTGAACCGAGGATCTCGACGAGCAACCCCTTCTGGACATGCAGCCGGTTCTCGGACTGCTCGAAGATCAGGCTCTGCGGGCCGTCCATCACAGCCGACGTGATCTCTTCGCCACGATGCGCGGGCAGGCAGTGGAGGACACGCGCGTCGGGCCCGGCAATCGCGAGCAGCGTCTCATTGACCTGGTACGCGGCGAACGACGCGCGGCGGACCTCTGTTTCGTCCTCCTGGCCCATGGACGTCCATGCGTCGGTATAGACGACGTCCGCGCCGTCCACCATCGCCCGTGGGTCGGTTCCGATGTCCAGCCCGCCACCGTTGCGGACGGTGAGCTCGGTCGCGGCGGCCACGACCGCCGGATCGGGTCCATACCCGGGCGGATGGGCGAGGCGAACAACCGCACCCTGTCCCGTGGCCGCGAGAGCCAGCGAGTGGAACACGTTGTTACCGTCGCCGATGAACGCGATCACGCGGCCTTCGATCGACCCGAATGCCTCGCGGATCGTGAAGACGTCGGCAAGGGCCTGACACGGGTGCTCGTGCAGGGACAGGGCATTGATCACCGGGATCGACGCGCGTTCGGCGAACTCCACGGCCACCTGATGCGAACCGGTTCGGATCACGATCGCATCGACGAACGCCTCGAGGTTTCGGGCGACGTCGGCGATCGACTCGCGGGCCCCCCAGCCGACGTTCCCCGAGGTCAGCTGGATTGCCGACCCACCGAGCTGGACCATTCCCGCTTCGAACGTGACCCTGGTTCGGAGCGAGGGGCGCTCGAAGAGCATCGCCAACGTGCGCCGAAGGAGCTCGGGTCGGGCGTGGCGTCGACCAACCGCGAATTCGGCCTTGAGGGTCGAGGCGGACGCGAAGACGCGCCGGACCTCGGACGGGTTCAGGTCAGCCGCACTGACGAGATCCCGGCCGCGCAGGCTGCCGGGGGCGGCGACGGTCGGGGGCCCGCTGGTGGGCACGGCGTCCCGCCCTCGGATCACCGCTTGGTGTACTGCGGCGCCTTGCGCGCTCGCTTGAGACCGAACTTCTTGCGCTCCTTCATCCGCGGATCGCGGGTGAGGAAGCCGGCCTGCCGGAGCGACAGCCGATACTCGGGTTCGAGCTCGAGCAGGGCCCGGGCAATGCCGTGGCGGATGGCTCCAGCCTGCCCCGTGACGCCGCCGCCCTCGACCTTGATCATCGCGTTGAAGCGACCCTCGGTCCCGGTCACGCGGTACGGCATTCGGACGTCGGCCTCGTCGATGGCGTTGCCGAAATGCTCAAGGAGCGAACGGCCGTTGACGACGATTTCACCGTCGCCAGGCATGAGGCGAACGCGGGCAACAGCGGTCTTGCGCCGACCGGTTCCGGAATTGAACACAGGGGTGGCCATGGAGTCCTCCGTCAGGCGAGCGGCTCAGGCCGCTGGGCCTGATGCGGATGGTCGGATCCCGCGTAGATCTTGAGCTTGCGGAGCTGCTGGGCGCCGAGCCGGTTATGGGGCATCATGCCCTTCACCGCGCGGCGCAACACTTCCTCGGGGCGACGCTCGAGCAGGTGCCCGAGGGTCTCCTGCTTGAAGCCCTGCGGGTGACCGCTGTGGCGAGCGTACGTCTTGCTCGTCGCCTTGTCCTGGGTCACGGTGACCTTGGACGCGTTGAGGATGATGACGTGGTCACCGGTGTCGAGGTGGGCCGTGTAGGTCGGCTTGTTCTTCCCGGACAGGACGCGCGCGACCTGCGTGGCGATGCGGCCCAGCGTCTGGCCTGTCGCGTCCACGACAAACCAGCGTCGCTCGATCTCGCTCTCTCGGGCCGTATACGTCTTGGCGTTCATCGTTCCTCAGGTTCTCCGCTCGCTCGCCCCGCTCGCCGTCCCAGGACGACGCGCCGAAGGCTCAGTCCTCTGGCCGGGGCCGCAACCCCGCCGAAGGCCGGTCGCCGCTCGGCGAGTGCCGTCGCGACCGCAGTTTCATCAAGTGTTCCCTTCCCGATGGCGAGGAGGGCTGCCACCATGCGCCGGACCATCCCGCGCAGGAAGGCATCGGCTCGGATGTCGATCGTAACCAGGTGCCCGACCCGCCGAACCCGAACGTGAACCACGTTCCGGACCGTCTGCGGATCAGCCCCGCCGAAGGCGGCGAAGTCGCGACGACCAACAAAGGCCTGCGCGGCTCGGGCCATCGCATCCGTATCCAGTCGGTTCCGCACCCAGAGCGCGGTGCGCTCCCGGAGCGGGCTCCGCGGCCCGTTCCAAACGGTGTAGCGGTACTCCCGATACCGCGCCGCGTAGCGAGAGTGGAAGCCCCTGACCGTCCGTCGAAGGTCGCGAATTGCGACATCCGGCGGAAGCAGCCCGTTGATGGCTCCTGCCAGTGCCGGCGCCTGGAGCCTGCCCGAGTAGGTGAATGCGATCACCTGCCCGGATGCATGAACCCCTGCGTCCGTTCGGCCTGCGCCGTCGACCGGGAGTCGGACTCCACCAGACAGGCGGGCCAACGCGATCTCGAGCACCCCCTGGATCGTCCGCTTTCCAGGCTGCACCTGGAACCCGGCGAAATCCGTGCCGTCGTATTCAACCCGTGCCCGATAGCGCACGGGGACACCCTCTCGGGTGCCGCTGCTTGCGCCGTTTCGGGCGCGCGTTGTTTCGCTCAGACCAATTCGATCTGAACGATTTCGGCCGCATCGCCCGATCGTTGGCCGATCTTCACGATCCGGGTGAACCCGGACGTTCGATCGGCGTACTTCGGAGCGATTTCGTCGAACAGTTTGGTAATGACGAGTGGCTCGTTCGGGAACGCCGAAACGACCGTTCGTCTGGCTGCCAGGTCACCACGCTTCGCCAGCGTGATCATGCGCTCAACCCGGCCCTGGACTTCCTTGGCCTTGGCCTCGGTCGTCTTGACCCGCTCGTAGCGCAGGATCGAGACCGTCAGGTTCTTGAAGAGGGCCATGCGAGGGCCGGTCTTGCGGCTGAGCTTGCGGCCGTCGATGCGATGAGCCATGTCAGGCGTCCTCGCCCTCGGACGGGGCCTCGTCGTCGCCGTCGGACACACCTTCGAGGGTGCTCCGCTCGCTCTCGGGGAGGATGAAGCCGCGCATCGTGAGGCGCTCCTTCATCTCGTCGAGGGACTTCTTGCCGAAGTTCCGCATCCGCAGGAGGTCGTCATCCTTCAGCTGGAGAAGCTGTCCGACCTTGACGATGTTGTTCCGTTTGAGCGAGTTGTAGGCACGCATCGGCAGGTCCAGCTCTTCGATCGGCATGTCGAGCATGTTCGGGGGGAGCTGAGGCACACCGGTCGTGGCGCGATCATCATGAAGCGGCGCCTGGCCGATGGTCACGAACGGACGGAACTGATCCATCAGCATCTGCGCGGAGCGGCTGAGGGCCTCCTCCGGGCTGAGGCTGCCGTCGGTCTCGATCTCGATCGTGAGCTTGTCGAAGTTGGTCACCTGACCGACGCGCATGCTCTC
>JBKKBB010000048.1:0-4741 GCA_046714395.1 Candidatus Limnocylindrales bacterium
CGCTCGTCCTGACCCGGGTTTGCCTCGATGGTTACCTCGGCGTCATCCGTGATGCCGAACCGCTCGCGGACCAGCTCCAGCAGACTGGCGATCTCATCCGCGGGCAGGAGCGACGGGGTGCCGCCTCCGAAATACACGGATCCAAGGAGCGCGCGCCCGCGAGCCCCGGGGGCGCCCCATCGGGCATCGAGGACGTCGGCACGAAGCTCCAGCTCGCGGCGCAGGGCCGCCACGAACGAAGCGATCCTGTTGCGTGGGCCGCGGGTCGCCGCTCCGGCGACGACCACGAAGTCGCAGTACGGGCAGATCGAGAGGCAGAATGGGATGTGGATGTAGAGCGCCAGCGGCGGGCCGGCCGCAGCGCTCCGGATCGCAGTTCGGCCGGCCGCGTCAGCGATCTCGGTTCGGGTCACGACCCGCGACCACGCGCCAGCCGTCGGGGGCGCGGCGGCGTCGCTCGACCTCCTCCACCTCGGTGCCGCGCGGCGCGGGCTGGCCCGCGTGGCCGGTGGTCAGGAAGACGGCCACACGGGTGACCCCGTGGCCGAGGATCGCGGCCGCGATGCCACCCGTGAGGAGGGTCGCCCAGCCGGCCACGAGGCCGATGAGCAGCGCGAGCAGGAACATGGTCGGCTCGCGCCCGGGCGCACCCAGTCGGGTGGCAAGGGTATAGATGGCCGCCTGGGCGAGCAGGGCAAGGGTGGGATCGACGCCACCGACGATGAGGAACCCGAGGAGCGCACCGCGGAATACGGCCTCGTCCATGAACGCAGTCGCGACCTCGTTGACGAGCGCGCCCGGGTACTGCGACAGACCCGGCAGTCGAACATGGCGATAGCGTCGCCAGGCGATGGCCACCGCGATCCCGGCTCCCGCCGCGGCGAGCAAGAGACCCAGCAAGACGCCCTGGCCGCCACCGCCCGTGAAGTACAGATCCCGGGTCGGGGCGGGATGGACGAGCAGGAGCGCCACAACGCCGGCAACACCAAGGCCGTACCAGGCCAACCGTCGGATGATCGAGGGGGCACGCCCGCCTACGGGCTCGTCGTACTCCGCGGCCCCAAATCGTTCGGCGTCGAAGCGGAGCATCACCAACAACAGAGTCAGGCCGAAAGCGATGAGTGCGCGCAGCCCGTCCTCCACAGGATTAGCTCTCGTCCGTTCTGAGCATGGACAGGAACGCCTCCTGCGGGATCTCGACCGACCCGACCCGCTTCATCCGACGCTTTCCCTCTTTCTGCTTCTCGAGCAGCTTGCGTTTGCGGCTGATGTCGCCACCGTAGCACTTGGCCAGAACGTTCTTCCGCATCGCTCTGACTGATTCCCGGGCAACGACATTGGACCCAATGGCTGCCTGGATCGGGATTTCGAACATCTGTCGCGGGATCAGTCGCTTGAGGCGCTCCGCGAGCGTCCGCCCAAGCGCGACGGACTTGTCGCGGTGAACGATCATCGAGAGCGCGTCCACGGCCTCGCCGGCGACCAGCACATCGAGCTTGACCAGCTGTGCCGCTCGATACCCGATCTCCTCGTAGTCCATCGAGGCGTAGCCCGCCGTTCTGGTCTTGAGCTGGTCGAAGTAGTCGACGATCAACTCCGCCAGCGGCAGCTCGAACTTCATGAGCACACGCACCGGATCGATGTACTCGAGGCCGATGAAGCTCCCTCGCCGGTTCGTGGACAACTCCATCAGGGGACCGATATAGCTCGAGGGCGTGACCACCGAGAGCTGAACCCACGGTTCCAGGATTTCCTCGATCTCGGAGATCGCCGGCAGGTGGGCCGGGTTGTCGATCGTGATGGTGCCGCGACCGTGGGTCAGCAGGACCTGGTATTCGACCGACGGGGCCGAGGCGATGAGATCCAGATTGAACTCGCGTTCAAGCCGTTCCTGAACGATCTCCATGTGGAGCAGCCCCAGGAACCCACAGCGGAACCCGAACCCCAGGGCCACCGAGCTTTCCGGTTCGTAGGTGAAGGATGCGTCGTTGAGATGGAGCTTCTCAATGGCGTCGCGGAGGAGCGGGTAGTCCTCGCCGCTGATCGGGTAGATCCCCGCGAACACGAGACTGTTCGCCTCCTGGTAGCCGGGCAACGGCACGGCGGCCGGGGCGGCGGCCAGCGTGATGGTGTCTCCGACCTGGGCCTCGCGGACGTTCTTCAGGCCAGTGGCCAGGTAGCCGACGTCGCCGGCATGGATCACTGGCACCGGTACCAGCGCGGGACGGAAGAAGCCGAGCTCCAGAAGGTCTGCCTCCGCCCCCGACTGCATGAGCCGCACGCGATCGTGACTGCGGAGGGTCCCCTGGGCGAGCCGCACGTACACGATGACGCCCTTGTATTGGTCGTAATGCGAATCGAAGACGAGGGCCTGAAGGGGAAGTTTCGGGTCCCCTTTCGGCGCCGGTATGCGGGCGACGATCGCCTCCAGGATCTCGGTGATCCCGATCCCCTCCTTGGCGGACGCGAGGATGACCTCCTCGCGCGGGATGGCGAGGATGTTCTCGAGTTCATCCATCACGACATCAGGTTGGGCCGACGGCAGGTCGATCTTGTTGAGGACCGGGATGATCGTCAGGCCCTCCTTGAGGGCCAAGTGCACATTGGCGAGGGTCTGGGCCTCGATCCCCTGGGCCGCGTCGACGACGAGGATCGCGCCCTCGCACGCCTGGAGGCTGCGACTGACTTCATAGCTGAAGTCGACGTGACCGGGCGTGTCGATGAGATTGAGGCCGTAGATCAGGCCGTCGGCCGCCGTGTATTCGAGCCGTACGGCGCGGGCCTTGATCGTGATGCCCTTTTCGCGCTCGAGGTCCATCGAATCGAGGACCTGGCTCGTCATCTGCCGCGGATCGATTGCGTGGGTTGCCTCGAGCAAGCGATCGGCGAGCGTGCTCTTGCCGTGATCGATGTGGGCGATGATCGAGAAGTTGCGCAGGCGCGCCTGGGGAATGGTCACGGTGCCGGAGTGTAACGGGCCTGCCTGCCCGATACGATGCGGGCGATCGCCAGTCGTGTTCGCGCCTGACCCGTACGGACCCAGCTATGGCGAATCCCTACCCCGGGCCCGCCAGACCTGCCAGGGCCTCCAGAATCGCCTGAGCGGCCTCGTCCAGCGAGGCGAGTCCGAGTTCGATGTGGACCGTCGAGGCGCCGATCAGCATCGCGTTGAAGGGAATGTCGCGGGCGTCGTCCGAGCCACGGAAGTCGCTCCTGAACAGGACGACCGGCTTCCCGCGTGCGTACGCGTAACCGCACTCCCAGGACGTGCCCGAGTCCGGATCTGCGCCGTCCATGATCGCGACGACGCCGTCCGCCCAATCCAGGCCCTCGAGGTCCTTCCGGAAGATGGCCCGGCCGGTCCGCTCGGCGGCCGGGTTCTCCTGCGGCACGAACACCACGTGCCCAGCCGCCCTGAGCCGCGCCGCCAGCCCGACGTTCCAGTCCCGTTCCGGGGTGGTGAACAGCGGTCCGGCCAGATAGATCTTCACGTCCGTCTCTACCTTCTCTTTCGTTCAGTTTCGTTCGAACGCCGCTTCCGACAACCAGGCAGGTATCGTTCGCCAAACCCGCGGAGGCCCAGGCGACGGGCTAGGACGCGCCCCGCCCTATAGTCGGACGATCGCCAGTACGCCGACACCGACGGTGATGACCGTAACGCCGGCGACCTGCAGCCGCCCGAGCCGCTCCCCGAACAGGAAGAAGGCCGAGACCGCGGCGATGGCCGCGAACTGCGACGACAGAACGGCCGCGGTTGCCGCACTCGCCTGCGCGCCGGCCACGTAGAACACGCTGCCGAGCGCCTCGAGGACCCCGGACACAAGCACCAGCGGCAGGGCGGCCCGCGAGAGCCGGAGTCGTCCGCGCAGGGCGAGCGGGACCGCGATCAGCAGGGCGCCAACGCCGCGCGACACGAGCACGATCCAGGCGAGCGGCACCTCGGCGCCAAGGCGGGCGCTGGTGACCAGCCCGACCGAGAACGCAAGGGATGCAGCGATCGCCAGCAGGACGCTCCGTCGGGTGTCGGCAGGAGATTCGTGCTGGTGGCGAGCCCGTCCGGGATCGACGGCGACGGCGGCCTCGTCCACGCGGCGATCCATCGAGGCCAGCACGACCCCGATCACGATGACGCCGAGGATCACGGCCGTCGGAATACCGAGTGCCTCACCGAGGATCACGGATCCGATTGCCGCGATGCCGCCCTCGGTTGAGACGATCGGCGCGACGATCGAGACGCGCCCGATGACCAGGGCTCGGTAGGCGAGCAGGAGGCCTGCGGTGTACGAGACCCCGTTGACGACGAGTCCCAGGACTTGCGGCGTCGTGAACGAGGCCACTGCCGAGATCGACGCGATGGCTGGCAAGAGGCTCAGCGCGAACCCAATGATCATCACCCAGGCCAGGACGGACGCGGCGCCGATCATCCGGCTCGAGCGCGACGAGCACAGCGTGGCGATGGCCCAGGACGCGGCGGCGCCGAGGCCACCAAGAATTGCGATCATCGCCGCGCAGTGTGACAGCGATACATGGGATCGCGCCGCGCGTCGTCCGCGCGGCGCAGCCCAGACGCATCCCGACCTTGCCCGGAGCCGTCGGATGGTCGATCCGGCGAGGCTCTGGTACCATCCCCGTTCGCGCTCGGCGTCTCGCGCCCGCGCCCGTCGAATTCCGCCCCACGATCGAGAGGTTCCGCACCTTGGCCAAGACTCCCCGGACATGGACAGGCGCACGCACGCCATCG
>JBKKBB010000049.1:0-20683 GCA_046714395.1 Candidatus Limnocylindrales bacterium
GCACCGATGCCCGGATCGCAGCGGCCGTTTCCGCCCGGCGCGTACCCGGTCATTGTGATCGGCTCGGGCCCAGGCGGCCTGCAGGTCTCCTACGACCTCGGCCGTCTGGGGATCCGCCATGCCGTCCTGTCGGCCGACGACGGGCCGGGTGGCATGTTTCGCCGCTGGCCATTCTTTCAGCGGCTCCTGTCGTGGACGAAGCCGTATGCGCCGGCCGACCACTCGACGCGCGCGTTCGAGCGCTGGGACTGGAACAGCCTCCTGGCAGCGGAGCCCAGCCTGCGAGGTCTCCAGACCGAGTTCATGGACGGGTCGTCCGACTTTCCGTCGCGCCCGGAGATGCAGGCCAGCCTGACCGCCTTCGCCGAGCGAGCCGGGATCACGGTGCGCTACGGCTGCCGCTGGGAATCCACTCGACGGGATGAGACCGCGAACGGCGATCGCTTCACCCTCGGCACCACGGACGGCGAGTACGTCTGCGAGCAGTTGATCCTGGCGGTCGGAGTGGCCGAGCCGTTCTCGCCGGCCACGCCCGGGATCGAGCACGCCGTCCACTATGCGGATACACGCGCCGCGGAGAGTTACGCGGGCCGTCGTCTGTTCATCATCGGCAAGCAGAACTCTGGGTTCGAGCTTGCCTCCGGGCTGCTCCAGTGGGCCAGCCGGATTACCCTCGCGTCACCATCGCCGGCCAAGACCTCGATCGAAACTCGGTCGCTGATGGGCGTCCGCGCTCGCTACGTCCAGCCGTTCGAGGATTCCGCGCTTGGCGGGGGCGTGGACATCCTGTCCGCCTCGGTCGACGGGATCAACCCAGTTCCAGGCGGCCTTCGGGTGGACCTGAAGCGAAGCGACACCGGCATGCCGGTTTCCCTCGAGGTCGACGAGGTGATTTCGGCCACGGGCTTCACCTGCCCGCTGCTCGATCTGCCGGCTCTCGGCGTGGCCACGTTCGGCCAGGCCCGCCTGCCGGCGCAGACGGCATTCTGGGAAAGCGCCACGGTGCCGGGAATTCACTTTGCCGGAACGATCACGTCGGGCTCGTCGGGGCTCAAGAAGCACGGCATTGCGAGCTACTCGGGTGCGGTTCAAGGCCACCGTTACAACGGACGCATCCTCATCGAGCGCCTTGCCGAGCGGAAGTTCGGTGTCCCACGCGCACGGGCCTCGATCGCGGTCGGAGATCTGATCGACCGCGTCCTCGCTGAGGCGACCAACGGACCCGAGCTGTGGCACCAGAAGGCCTATCTCGCCTGCGTCATCACCGTGACGCCGGACGATGGGATCCGGGACGACGGCTGCCAGCCGCTGACCCACTTCCTCGACATGGACGGGCCCGACGCACTGGCGATGACGATCGAGGCGGACGGCCAAGGCGCCATCTACCCGGTGGTCTACGTCCGCCGCGGCGGCCAGGTGCAGGAGCACGCCCTGGACCCGCACCCGTTGCACGATTTCGAGGGGACTCCGTACCGGCGCCAGCTGGGGGCGCTGATCGACCTGATTGCCCCCGGTTCATCCGCCGGATGACCGGTCCCATCCGCGCCGACGCCCGGGCGCGCTGGCTCGAATCTCCGGCTGCCGCGCATCGTTCCTGAGGCGTGCCGACCACCCATCGGCGCCTTTTGCCGCGGTTCGAACTGACCATCAGCCTTGGTCGGCAGCCTCGCCATCTGCGGCTTCGCGATCCTGCTGGCGGCCGACCTCTACACCAGGTTTCGCGGGATCGATCTGCGGGTCCGCCGCTCGAAGAAATCCGCGCCGTCCAGCCGCGCCACCAGCCGGAGATCGAGCTGGAACGCAGCGCCATCCGAGGTCGTATCGCCGTCCACGTCCACCTCGATCCGTCGACCATCGCGCTCGAGGACGTAGCGCACGACGCTCGCCATGCGGGCACGCGATGGATCGGCGTCTGCCGCCGTGAGTTCGTGGGACTCCGCGCTGTACAGCCGGCTGCCGTCCGCGGTGATCGTGTCGCCGCCATCGTGCGTCGAGACCGTGACCGTGCCCGCCAGGACGTCTTCGGTGACTCGCCAGCGGGGCGGGTCGTCGGTCCCGCCACCGACCGGCGCGAGGTCGGGCTGGGTGGTTCGGAAGACCGGCACGACGGCACCGTCGGCCGACGGTGCCAGCGGCAGGTCCAGGTGGGACGGCCCGCCCGTGGGTGGCTCCGGCCGGCCATGGTGGATCGTGATCGAGCCGGGCTCCGGGGAGGGCCAGATGACCGGCCAGCAGGCGGATGCCACGGATAGCCGGATCCGGTGGCCGGCCGCGAACCGATAGCCGGCGGCGCGGAGGCTCACGCGGGCCCGGGCATGCTCACCGGGCACCAGCGGCTGTGGGTGGGTGTGCCCGTCACGATGGGTCAAGTTGAGGATGCCCATCGTGACCTGGAGCGAACTGCCGTCCGGGGCGACATCAGACAAGCGCACGACGAGCGTCGCAACGGACATTGACGCGGAGACCTCGAGATCCGCGACCGCCATGCCCAGCATCTCGAGATCGGAGGTCAGCGGGTCCGTCGTGTAGACCGGGATAGCGGCCTCGTCGGCGCGCATGTCCCGGGCCAGCCCGTTCGGCGAGCTGCCGGCGCCCCAGGACAACCCGCCTCGCGTGCCGGTTGTGGCCCGGTGCGGGAACGTCGTGGCACCGACGCCTGGCTCGGAGAGGAGGTCCAGCTCCAGCCGGCCGCGAAGCGGCTCCATCCCCCCGGACAGAAGGAGCGAGCGCCAGGTCGTGCCGGCGGTTCCGTACGAGGCAGTTGATCGCCAGCGCCCGGGCCAGGACGCGGGAAACGGCTCGGGCGGCGCGAAATCGCGCTGGTACCAGGTCAACATCGGCTCGTCCATCACGCCGTTCGGCTCGTCCTTGAGCCAGTGGTCGAAGAACCGGACGAACTCATGGAGCCAGTCGAGGTTGGGACCTGGATACCCGGAGTCCGGAAAGGTGTGCACCCAGTTCCCCACGATCGCGCGCCGGGGAGCAGCACAGCGTTCGAGCATCCGGAAGACCGGATCGACATAGGAATCGGACCACCCGCCGAACAGCAACATGGCCGCCTGGACCCGCCCGTAGTCGGGCGCCAGCGAGCCCTGGCGCCAGTACGGCCCGTCGTGCTGATGCTCGAGCCAGGGCACGAGCCACACCGGCGTCCGGTCGAGACGCTCGCGCCACGCAGCGAGCCAATCCTCGCCATCGCGTGCCGGCAGCGCCGGGAGGGCATTCGTGGCCACCTGGCTGACCGCGTACTGGGTGAGTTCGGACGCCGTGGCGCAGCCACCCACGAAGTGGACGTCGTCCGTGTACCGGTCGTCCGTCGCGTACATGGGCACGATCGCCCGCAGGTGTGGCGGACGCAGCGCCGCCACCTGGATCGAGGTGAACCCGCCGTAGGAGATGCCCCACATCCCGATCTTGCCGGTACACCAGTCCTGGGCGGCCAGCCACTCGATGGCGTCGTACCCGTCGCGGGTTTCGTCGGCCGTGTATTCGTCCAGGGCCACGCCATCGGACCGGCCGGTCCCGCGGACATCGAGCCGACACAGCACATAGCCGCGCTGCGCCAGGTAGCGACCCCGCGCTTCATCGGCATTCGCGCGCCAGTCGTCCTTCCGGTAGGGGATCATTTCGAGAATGGCCGGGTGCCTATCCCCACGTTCGATGGCGTCGGGCAACCACAGGTTGGCCGACAGCTCGGTACCGTCGCGGACCACGATGCGGACGTCGCGGCGGCGAACGACGCCGTGCTGCGGCGGGCTGGCGGTCCGTCGGTCGGGCATGATCGGAGTCTACAAAGGCGGACCCACACTTAGCGGCTCGTCCCGTCTCACGGCCTGGCTCGACGGGCCACGGAAGCCAGAGACCTGCTAGCGTCCGGCCATGCAGCGCGAGTGGGATGCCGTCGTCGTGGGATTGGGCGGGATCGGGTCGGCGGCGGCGTACTGGCTGTCGACCCGCCCGGGTCTCCGGGTCCTCGGCCTCGAGCAGTTCGCCTTCGATCACCCGAACGGGGCGTCACAGGATCACTCGCGGATCATTCGCCTGTCGTACCACCGCCGGGACTACGTTCGCCTCGCGAAGCGGGCATACGCGACCTGGGCCGAGGTTGAGGCCGCGAGCGGTTCCCGGATCGTGACCAGGACGGGCGGGATCGACCTCTACCCGGCAGGCGGCGTGACGGATCAGACGCACTACACCGGAAGCCTCGCCGCCGAGGGCGTTGCCTTCGAGCGCCTCGATGCGGCCGAGGCGATGCGGCGTTGGCCGCAGTGGCGGCTTGCCGACGACACCTCAGTTGTCTACCAGGCAGCAACGGGGATCGCCGATCCGAACCGAGCGAATCCCGCCCATCGCGCGCTGGCGGTCGCGAATGGCGCGACGTTGCTCGATCACACACCGGTCACGGGACTGCGCGCGATGGGCGACGAATATGAGGTCACGACCGCGGACGGGACGATCCACCGGGCCGGGCGCGTCGTGCTGACCGCGGATGCCTGGACGAATGACCTGCTCGCGCATCTCGGCCGGCGGCTGCCGCTTACCATCACTCGCGAGCAGGTCACCTATTTCGCCAGCCCGGATCCGTCCCGCTTCGCGCCCGATCGATTCCCGGTCTGGATCTGGATGGACGAACCGTCGTTCTACGGCTTTCCGACCTATGGGGAGCCGGGCCCAAAGGCGGCCCAGGACGTTGGGGGCGACGAATGCACGATCCCCACCCGCAGCTTCGAGGTCAACCGCACCGCGCACGCCCGCCTCTATGCGTTCATGGAGCGCCATCTGCCCGAGGCCGTCGGGCCGGACCTGCTCACGAAGACGTGCATCTACACCCTGACTCCGGAGCGCGACTTCGTCGTCGATCGTCTGCCGGATCACCCGGGCGTGGTTCTGGCGCTCGGCGCCGGCCACGGGTTCAAGTTCGCCTCCGTCCTCGGGCGGATCCTCGCCGAACTGGCCATGGACGGGACGACTTCGTCGGCCGGCGACATCGCCGCATTCAAGGTCGATCGACGGCCCCTGCTCGACCCGCACCCGGCGGCGAGCTTCCGATTCTGAACCGCCCTGGAGCCCGGGACCTGCGATCCGCCACCCGGTTCGATGTCCGGCCCGACTTGCGGTTGCCCACTGCCTGTGGGACCCTGCGCCGGAGGCGCCCAGCGCCGAAGGAGGAGGAGCAATGCATTCGTCCATTCGTGCCCGGCTGGTCGCCGCGGCGGCTACGGCCGGACTGATCTTCGGCGGACTCGGGCCCTCGGCGGTTCGCGTGATGGCCGCCGACCCGCTCGTCTTGCGTGCGGGCACGGATCAGGATCTCCAGGTCCTCAATCCGTTCAGCTCGATCCTGGTCGTCGACTTCGAGGTCTTCACCCTCAACTACGACCTCCTCGTGAACTTCGGATCCGACATCGAGCCGATCCCGGGATTCGCCGACAAGTGGGACGTTTCGGCGGACGGGCTGACCTGGACATTCCATATCCGCGACGACATGAAGTGGTCGGACGGGACGCCTGCGACGTCGGCCGATGCCCTGTACACCTACCAGTTGGTGCTCGACGCGACCGCCAGGAGTGACGCGTCGGAGGACGGCTACTACCTTGATGCCGGGTACCTCGAGGGGTATCTCACGAATGCCGGTGTCACAGCGGTGAGTGCGCCCGACCCGCAGACGTTTGTAGTGACGACCGAGTTTGCCAACACCCTCCTCCTCCAGGCGTACGTGCCGATCCTGCCGAAGCACGTGTGGGAGAAGCTCACGATGGACGAGATCGCCCATGCCGAAGGCTCGACCCCGTTCCTCAATGAGCCGCCGGTCGTGGGCTCGGGTCCGTATCAGGCCGTTGAGTGGGAGCCCGGCAACTTCATTCGGTTCGCTCGCAACCCCAACTACTGGGGCACGCGAGGCGCGGCCGACGAGGTCGTGATCCAGACGTTCCAGAGCATGGACACGGCCGTCCAGGCCCTGAAGACTGGCGAGATCGACTACGTTCGGGGTATTCAGCCGGACCAGTTCACCGCCTTGGAGGGCGACCCCAACATCCAGGTCGTGGAGGGGATCGCCAACGGCTACTCGGAGATCGCCTTCAACACCTACAGCCGTGGTCCGATCGACGGGGGCGGAGCATCCACCACGGCGCTGCAGGATCCGGCGTTTCGTGACGCCCTCGCCTGGGCGATTGACCAGCAGAAGCTCGTCGACGTGACGCTCGGCGGATTTGGCACGCCGGGCGACACGATGGTCCCGCCGTTCCATACCCGATGGCACGTCGCTCCGGACAACCCGCGCCACTTTGACATCGCCGAGGCAATCAAACGTCTGGACGCGGCCGGCTACAAGCTCGATGCCAACGGCAAGCGTCTGGACAAGGATAACAAGCCGATCACCCTCCGGGTGACCTGGCCGGATTCCGAGGCCGAGCACGCCACCGACGCCCAGTTCATCCAGGGCTGGTGGGAGCAGCTCGGCGTGGATGTTGATGCCTACGTCACCGAAGAAGGCAAGCTGCTGGACGATCTCCTGACGCCCGAGGCCGGGGGCGTCGCCAACTTCGACATCGAGCTGTGGGGCTGGGTCGGCGACCCCGATCCAACGTCGCTGCTCAACGTCCTGCGGGGCGAGCAGATCGGCAACTTCAGCGACAGCTCTTACGAGAACGCGCGGTACGACGAGCTGTTCCTGCTGCAGCGCGCGGAGAGCAACGAGCAGACGCGCTTCGGGTACATCAAGGAGATGCAGAACCTCGTCTACGACGAGGCCCCCTACATCATCATGTACTACGACGCCGAGCTCCATGCGTACCGCACGGATCGCTTCGGTGGGTGGACCAACCAGCCCACGGAAGGTGGCACGCCGCTGTTCGGCTACGGCTCCGGTGGATACCTCAAGTTGACCGACCTGTCTGCGATTCCGGAACCGACCGAGGGACCGACCGTCACGGCCGCGCCGTCCGCTCCCCCGGTTGACGAAGGCACCGGGGACGGGTCCGGAACTCCGCTCCTGGTGGGTGTCGCGGCGTTGATCGCCATCATCGCCGGCGGCCTGCTCGTCATTCGACGGCGGGGCACACCAAAGTCCGAAGAGGAGTGACCCTTACCCGAAAGGGTCCAGTTCGAGATGGGGCCGCCGTGAGGCGGCCCCAATCGTCTGCCCGCTGACGTGGGCGGGAGCTTCCTCGCCCGGAAACTAGGCCAGGCGGCGATCACGATCGCCGCGATCATCCTGATCAACTTCGTGCTGTTCCGAATGATGCCCGGATCCCCGGAGCGGGTGCTCCTGCGCGGAACGCCGAATGTGACCGCGGAGCGGATCGAAGCCCAGCGCGAACGCTGGGGTCTCAACGACCCGCTCCTTCCGATTGCCGTCGAGGACGGACTGCCAAGGATCGCGCTGGACAACCAGCTGTTCAAGTACGTCGGCGCGACGGTCACTGGGGATCTCGGCTACTCGTTCATCGCGCGCGGCCAGGCCGTCGTCGACGTCCTGGCCCAGCGGATCTGGCCGACGATTCTCCTGTTCGGCCTCGGCGAGCTCGTGGCGATTGCCCTGGGGCTGGCGTTGGGCGCCTACAGCGGCTGGCGCCGGGGCGGGCCGATCGATTACCTCGGCAACGGCATCTCCCTGATTCTCTATTCGACGCCGTATTTCCTGCTCGGAATGATGCTGCTGTTGGTCGTCGCAACCTCAATCGAAGAGATTCCCACGTTCGGGATGCTCACGGCGGGGATGTCGTACGGTGGGCCGCTCGACTACCTGTATGACCTCGGAAGGCACCTGCTGCTGCCGCTCGCAACGGTTTCGCTCGGTCTCATCGGCCAATACGCGATCGTCATGCGTTCCTCGATCATCGAGACGTTGTCCGAGGACTACGTCAATACGGCCCGGGCGATGGGTCTGACCGAGGGTCGAATCCTCCGTCGCCATGCGCTTCCCAACGCCCTGCTGCCCACGGTCACGCTGATCGCGATCAACCTCGGCTACGTCATCGCCGGTGCGATCACCGTCGAAGTCGTGTTCAACTGGCCGGGTCTCGGGACGCTGACCGTGCAGGCCCTGTCGGCCCGGGATTATCCGGTGCTCCAGGGCGTCTTTCTTCTGCTGAGCGTGGCCGTCGTCCTCGCGAATCTCGTCGCAGACCTGGTCTACGGCCTGCTCGATCCGCGGGTCCGGACATGAGCGTCGCTGCGGCCGGTGTCGCGCCGCCCGCTCGTCGGGGCCGTCCGGCCGGCGCTCGGGACTTCGGCCGCCGGTTTGTCCGACGCCGCGACGGCGTGCTCGGCCTCGTCATCCTGACCTTCTTCGCGGTCCTTGCCGTGTTGCCCGAGCAGCTCGTCGGGCCGCTCCAGACGGCGGTGTCGGCAACCGGTCCCCGTCTCAGCCCGCCCGGCGGAGCGTTCCTGCTCGGTACCGACGAGCTCGGGCGCGACATCGTGAACCTGTCCGTGCACGGTGCCCGGATCTCGATGGTCATCGGTTTGCTTGCAACGGTGGTGACGGTGGCCATCGGCGTGCTCGTGGGCATCGTCAGCGGCTACATCGGCGGCCGGGTCGATGGCGTCCTCATGCGGGTCACGGACTTCTTCCTGGTCATCCCGACGTTCGTCCTGGCGCTCATTCTTACGCCGATCATCCGCGATGTGGTCGGCTCCGCGACGACGGAGGTCTTCGGAATTCGGATGACCCTGATCGTCATCATCGTGGTCATCGGAATCACGAGCTGGTCGTCGACGGCGCGGATCATTCGAGCGCAGACGCTGTCCATCAAGGAGCGGGCTTTCGTCGATCGGGCCCGCGTGGTCGGAGCGAGCCAGTTCCACATCATGCGCGTCCACATCCTGCCCAACGTCCTGAACCTGATCGTGGCCAATGCTGTGCTCGTCTTTGCCGGTGCCGTCCTGACCGAAACGACGCTCTCGTTCGTCGGTCTCGGTGACCCGTTCCAGCCGTCCTGGGGTCAGTTGCTGGACGCCGCGCGGTCGGTCGGGGCGCCGGGGCTTGGCGCCTGGTGGTACTTCGTGCCGCCGGGTCTCGGAATCATCCTGGTCGTATTCGCCTTCACCCTCTTCGGCAGCGCCCTGGACGACGTGCTGAACCCGCGCCGAGGGGGCCGCCGATGACCGTGACCCGCGAGCGAGAGCTTCCGAAGATGGCCGACCCGGCGGCGCCGCTCCTCGAGGTCAAGGACCTGCGCACGTACTTCTCCCTGGATGGCGCCACCGTTCGGGCCGTTGACGGCGTCAGCTTCCGGCTGGAGCAGGGTGAGGCGCTCGGCATTGCCGGCGAATCCGGGTGCGGCAAGACCACGACGGCGCTATCGCTTGTGCGCCTGCTGCCCCCGAATGCCCGGATCGAGGGTGGCTCCGTCCGGCTTTACGGTATCGATCTGGTGAACAAGACCCCGAACGCGCTGCGGCGGTATCGCTGGCGCGAGATCTCGATCGTGTTCCAGGGAGCCATGAACGCCCTCAACCCCGTCACGACCATCGGCGACCAGATTGCGGAACCGATTTCCGAGCGGATGGGCGTCGATCGCACGGCGGCCCTGACCCGAGCGCGTGAGCTGCTGGAGCTGGTCGGCATCCCCGGGAAGCGGGCCAACGCCTTTCCGCACGAGTTGTCGGGCGGGATGCGCCAGCGGGCCATGATCGCCATGGCTCTCGCCTGCGACCCGGCCCTGGTGATCGGCGACGAGCCGACCACCGCGCTCGACGTGATGATCCAGGCTCAGATCCTCGAACTCCTCGAGCGTCTTCGGCGCGACCTCGGCCTCTCCCTGATCCTGATCACCCACGACCTGTCCGTGATTGCCGAAACATGCGATCGGGTCATGGTCATGTACGCCGGCCGGGTCGCCGAGGAGGGACCGGTCCGCGAGGTCTTCACGCAACCGCGTCATCCGTACACGCAGAAGCTGCTCGCCGCGTTCCCGAACATTCATGGCCATCGGCGCGCGCTCGAGGTCATTCCGGGATCTCCGCCCGATCTGCGGGACCCCCCGCCCGGCTGTCGCTTCGCCCCTCGCTGCGAGTTCGCCATGGACGTATGCCGGATCGAGGTTCCGCCGGAAGTCACCTTCAGAGACCACGTCCGCGTCGCGTGCCACCTGTATCCGCCCGGTAGCGACGGGGTGCCAGTGACGGCCACGCCGGCCACGCCGGCCACGCCGGGAGCCGGGCGATGACTGTCGAACCACTGGACGAACTCGTCCGCCTCGAAGGGCTCGAGGTCCACTTTCCGGTTCGCGGTGGCTTCCTCGATACGCTCCTGCGCCGCGCGCGCGGCGTCGTCCGTGCGGTGGACGGGATCGATCTGACGATCCATCGCGGCGAGGTCCTGGGCCTGGTCGGCGAGTCCGGGAGCGGCAAGACGACCACGGGGCGTGTCCTCGTCAAGCTGACCCGGCAGACGGGCGGCCGCGTGATCGTCGACGGCGAGGACGTCAGCAACCTGTGGGGCCTGCGTGCCTTGCGCGCCTATCGGCGGCGGGTGCAGATCATCTTTCAGGATCCGTACGAAACGCTCGACCCCAAACAGTCCATTCACGATTTCGTGGCGGAACCGCTCGTGGTCAATGGGCTGGGAGGGACGTCCGAACAACGGACCGTCAAGGTCCATGCAGCTCTCGAGGCCGCGGGCCTTCGGCCGGCCGCGGACTTCGCTGCACGATTTCCGCACGAACTGTCGGGCGGACAGCGTCAGCGCGTCGTCATCGCCGGGGCGCTGGTCATGGACCCAGACGTGATCGTGGCCGACGAGCCAGTCAGCATGCTCGACGTCTCGATCCGGACGGAGCTCCTGCGCCTGATGCTCGATCTCCGCCAGGAGCGTGGCCTGACCTACCTGTTCATCACCCACGACCTGGCGCTGGCCTGGGTGCTGGCCGACCGGATCGCGGTGATGTACCTCGGCAAGATCATGGAGATTGGTCCGGCCGAACGCGTGATTCGCAACCCGCACAACCCCTACACGAAGGCCCTCGTGAGCGTGTCCCCGACGCCCGATCCGCCGACGGCCGGGGAGCGCGCGACGCGGACGATCCTGGTCGGTGAAACCCCCGACGCGGCGAACATCCCGACCGGATGCCGGTTCCACCCGCGCTGCCCGCTCGCATTCGATCGATGCAAGGTCGAGGAGCCGCCGCTGTTCGACGTCGGAGACGGTCATTCGGCCGCGTGCTGGCTGGCCGAGGGCGGGCGCGAACTACCGATCCTGCCGGCGTCCGATCCCGCCCCCAGCTCCGCCGCGAGCGTGACCTAGGCAGCGTCCTCCTTGTCGAGAATCCGGAACGCAAACCACCCGACGACCGCGCCGACGAACGGCGCCGTCAGGTAGATCCAGATCGCGCCAAAGTCCATCGAGACGATGGCCGGGCCGAGGGCGCGGGCCGGGTTGACGGAGGCGCCGCTGAACGGGATCCCGACGGCATGGATGACGAGGAGCGTCAGCGGGATGACCAGGATCGCGTGCCCTGCGTCCCGCTTGGTCACGGTCAGGATCACGGCGATGAAGATCGCGGTCAGGACAACCTCGGTGAGAAACGCGCCACCGTCGCTGACCCCGGGCATGTTCTTGGTTCCGGCGACGACCGCCTGATCCGACAGTGCCAGGATGACCGCCGAACCGGCGATCGCTCCGACGACCTGCGCGATGAAGTAGCCGATCGCGCCCATCACGTCGATCCGGCCGTCGAGAAGGGCCCCAAGCGTCACGGCGGGATTGAAATGGCCACCCGAGACGTGGCCGCTCACCGCGATCGCCGCGAGTAGCCCGAGTCCGAACCCGAAAGGAATGACGACGAGGGCCGGCGAGCCCTGAAATGCACCGGCCGCGAGGATCGACATCGACCCGATGCCGACCAGGATGAATGTACCAATGGCCTCGGCCAGAAGCTTGCGGATGTTCACGGTCCCTCCTCCAGCCGCCCGGTCGGGCAGTCCCGCCATCATACCGACCGCCGGTCAGCCTCCGGCAGGTCCGATCGGGCCCGACCGAGCGAGCGCAGCGCGGAGCAGGACGGCGTCTCGCCAGGTCCGGCAGAGCACGTCCACCAGCTCCAGGCGATCCACCGCGGCGACGAGCCCGGCCTCGATCGCGTCGTGATCCGCCGGGCCGTCCGCAGTTCCCACCGCAATCGCCCCGTGGCGTTCGAGCAGCACGGCCACCGGGACCGGTCGCCCCCCAGGCTTGAATGCCGTGGCAATCCGCCCCGCCAGCTCGTCGCTGCCCATGGCCCCATAGGGGACGACGGGCAGGACCGGCAGGTGGTAGGCCGTCTCCGGGAGGGCGAGTGGATCCGGCGTTTCCCCGGCCAGCGTCAGCGCGATCGATGCCGGCAGGTGGGCATGGACGATGGCGATGACGTCGGCGCGAGCCCGATAGATGGCTCGATGAATGGCAATGTCCGAGCTTGTCGGGGGGCCGGTCGGCGTCGGACCCGAGTCCGGATCCAGGGCCACGGTCGCGAGGTCGTCCGGCTCGAGCTCATCCTTGCGCCGCCCGGTCGGGGTGGTCAAGAGGACGTCGCCGGTCAGGCGGACAGACAGATTGCCCTCGGCTGCGCTGATGAGACCGCGCGACCCGAGGCGGCGGCCCGCCGCACAGATGGCCGCTCGAAGCGCCCTCGAGTCCGTGAGCGATCCAGTCGCCTTGTCCATCGGCCGATGGTATCGCCGGCGCTCCGGTCCGGTGTCACGGACGTATCTGGACGAGATCACCACGGGTCAGGCAGCCAGGCGGGCCTCCACCGGGACGTCATCCGTCACCGTCCAGGTGACCGCACAGTCCTCGCACCGGAGCGAGTCCGGGATCGGCAGTTCGATGGCCATGGGCGTTTCGCAGCAGGGGCGTTCGATGAGGATCATGCGCACAGGCTCGGCCCACGCTGTGTCACCTCGCATGGCACGATGCTCGCTGGACCTACCCGACCTTCCTGGAGACACAGCCAGCCGTGAACGTCACTCAGGACCTCGTCGTCGATGTCGTCGACCTGCGCAAGCGCTACGGCCGTGTCCAGGCGCTGAGCGGGCTGACGATGACGGTGCGAGCCGGCGAGATCTTCGGGTTCCTCGGACCGAACGGGGCCGGCAAGACAACGGCGGTCAAGTTGCTCCTCGGGCTTGCCCCCCCCACCGGCGGGCACGGACAGGTGCTGGGCAAACCGCTCGGTGACCGCGAGGCGCGTCGGCGGGTCGGCTACCTCCCGGAACTCTTTCGCTTTCAGCCCTGGCTCCGGGCCCGCGAAGTCCTGAATCTCCACGCGGACCTGATCGGCCTGCCCGCCGATGGCCGCGCCCGTGCCTTCGACGACGTGCTCGGGCTCGTCGGCCTGGCCGATCGGGCCGATTCCGCGGTGAGTAGCTTCTCGAAAGGCATGCAGCAGCGCCTCGGGATCGGGGTCGCGCTGCTCGGAAACCCGGCCCTGGTGGTCCTCGACGAACCGACGTCGGCTCTCGACCCGATCGGTCGCATGGACGTCCGGGGCATCCTGCGCTCGGCCCGGGAGCGCGGCGCCGCGGTCCTCCTCAACTCGCACCTTCTGACCGAGGTCGAACAGGTCTGTGACCGTCTCGCGATCGTCGATCGGGGCGCGGTCGTCGCCGAGGGACCGCTAGCGACGGTGCTCGGGGCGCGCGAAACCCGCGTCCGCGTCGTGGGCCTGGAGCCCTCCGGCCTCGAGGCGCTGGCGACATTCGGAACGCCTCGATTCGATGGACGCGACCTGCTCATCGCGGAGTTGCCCGAGGCACGCGTACCCGAGCTCGTGGCGGCGCTCGTCGCCATGGGCGTGCAGGTCCACGAAGTCGCCTCGGGCCGCGAGTCGCTGGAGGCGCGATTTCTGGAGCTCGTGCGCTCGAATCAGGAGACGGGCGCGTGATCACCATCGCACGCCTGACGATCGGGGAGGCAGCCCGACGGCGAATCCTGTGGGTGCTGGTGGCTCTTGCCGTCCTCGCGGTCGCCATCACCGGCTGGGGCGTCGACCGGCTCGTCTCCCTCGCACGGGAGTCGGGCACCCCGGAGTTGACCATTCAGCTCGGTGTCTCCCAGATCCTGATCTTCATCGCGTTCCAGTTCAGCTTCGTCCTCGCGATGACGGCCGCCTTCCTTGGCGCACCGGCGATTGCCAACGATCTCGAGTCCGGGATCGCGCTTGCCCTGCTGGCACGCCCGATCCGCCGGTCGTCGTATCTGCTCGGGCGCTGGCTAGGGCTCGCCATCGTCGTCGTTGCCTACGGAGCCGGGTCCGCGCTGCTCGCCATCATGGTGGTGAGCCAGGTGTCCGGGTATACGCCACCGTCTGTCTTTGCCCCGCTTGCCTATCTCGGCGCCGAAGGGCTCGTGGTCCTCTCGCTCAGCCTCCTTCTGTCGACCCGCCTGCCGCCCATTGGTGCAGGAGCCATCGCCGTGGTCGTGTACGGCCTGTCATGGGCGGCCGGAGCCATCGAACGCGTCGGGATCGCGATCACCGCCAACAACCCGGAGGTGAACCTGGAGATCGTCGGGCTCGTCGGCCGGACGATTCTGCCGACCGACGGGCTGTGGCGTGGCGTGATCTACGGACTCCAACCCGGGATCATCATTGCCGCCGCCAGAGATCAGCCGCTCGCCGAGGCCAATCCATTCTTTGCCGCGACCCCGCCGACCCTCGGGTTTCTTGTCTGGACGGTCGTCTGGATGATCCTCGTGCTGTCGTTGGCCGCGCTGTCCCTGCGCCGTCGCGAGCTCTAGGCCTGCTACAGCGCGGGCACGCCCGCGCGACCCTCTGGCTCAGGGGCGATACCGGTAACAGCCCGGCAGGTGGTCGTCGACCAGGCCGACGCTCTGCATGAAGGCATACACGATCGTCGAGCCGACGAACCGAAAGCCGCGGGCCCGCAGATCCTTCGACAGCCGGTCCGAGACCGGCGTGCTGGCCGGAATGTCGGCCATGGTTGCGGACGGCGCCAATCGCGTCGGCGGAAGCGGGACGATGGATTGGAGATACCCGGCGAACGATCCGAACTCCGCGACCACGTCGAGGGTTGCCGCAGCGTTGCCGATGGTCGCCCCGATCTTGGCGCGATTTCGAACGATGCCGGCGTCGCCCATCAGGCGGGCCTGGTCTGCTTCGTCGAAGGCCGCGACGAGGACAGGATTGAAGCCACGGAACGCGGTCCGGAAGGCCTCCCGCTTGTGGAGGATGGTTCGCCACGACAGACCGGCCTGGAAGCCCTCCAGCGCCAGCCGCTCGAAGAGTTCGGTGTCGCCGTCGACCGGGATACCCCACTCCGTATCGTGGTAGGCCTGCATCCGTGGGTCCGGCCGGTCCCCGTCGCCCCACCAGCAGCGCTGCACGTCGTCCATGGCCCCAAGGATAGGGCTGGCCCGGTACGCTGGGCAGGTGAGGATCCGGATCCACCTGGGCCATGGAGCCAGCGGGACGGCGGCGTCGATGGCCCCGTTTGTTGCCGGCCTCCAAGCGCGAGGGGTTCCCGCTGTGGCGGTGGACCTGCCGAAGCGTCGGGCCGAGGATGCCGTCCCTGCCTGGCGATCGGCCGTGCCCCACGGTCCGGGCGTGGCGGTTGGCGGCCACTCCTATGGGGGACGCGTCGCGAGCCTGGCCGCGGCCGACGTGGATGCCGGGTATGCGGCCCTTGTCCTGTTCTCGTATCCCCTCCACCCACCCGGCGCGCCGGAACGCACGGAGGCGCGGATCGCCCACTGGCCCAGGATCAGCTGCCCGGTCCTGCTCCTCTCGGGCGAATCGGATCCGTTCGCCCGGATCGAGCTGCTCCGGGCGTCGGTGCCCCTGCTGGCGCGGGCGGAGCTGGTGACCTATCCGCGCCTCGGCCACGGTCTCCGGCCCGTGCTCGAGGACGCGCTCGATCGGGTTGCCGCGTTCCTTCGAGGCATCGAGGTCTGAGGAGTTCAGTTCCGACGAGAGCAGGCGGGTTGCCGTCCTCGGACGGCGACGCTATCCTCCGGACTCCGCGCAACCTCTTGGAGGAGGATTATTGCCCGAGGTCGTCGGCCGCCTGCGTGCGGCTCTCACCGCCACGCTCACCGCAATCCTGCTGGTCGCCTTCCTCGTGCCTGGGGTCACGCGGGCCGCGGATCCGCCCAACCTCGATCGGTTCATGGCCGCCCTGGGCGCCGTTGAATCGAACGGGCGCTATGAGGCGGTGAATTCGACCTCGGGAGCCATCGGCAAGTACCAGATCATGCCTGCCAACTGGGGGCCGTGGTCTAGGCGCTATCTCGGTGACCCAGGCGCCCGGCCGACGCCGGCGAACCAGGAGACGGTCGCCCGGCACAAGCTGATCGCCCTGTACGGGTGGCTCGGCGACTGGCCCTCGGTCGCGCACTGGTGGTTGACCGGCGACGGCGAGACGGATCCCGGGAAGTGGTCCGACTTTTCGCGACGCTATGTGAACCAGGTCATGGCGCTGATGGGTTCGGCCCCGCTGGCGGAGCCGTCCTCGGCGGAGACGGTGTCGACCCCTGCCAGCCCTCAGCATGTGTTCGATGAAACGAACCGCGACGTGCACTTTTCCGGAGGCTGGGGCGAGGCCGAATTCGCCCGCTACAACGGCGGCGTGGTGAGATACGCGGTCGATAGCGGAACGACGGCCTGGTTCACGTTCCAGGGCACTTCGATCAGCTGGATCGGCCCGGTCGGCCCGACCCGGGGCCAGGCCAACGTGTACATCGATGACGAGCTGGTCGCCGCCGTCGACGTCTATGCCCGGAGGTTCAACGCCCGGGCCGCCATCTTCAGCACGACATTCGATCGACTGGGCACGCACACCATCACGATCGAGGTCGTCGGCACGCCGGGCCGGCAGGTCATCGCCCTGGACGAGTTCGTCGTCGGCGACTGACCGCGCCTGTCAGGGGCGCGCGGCGACACACACGATTTCGATCCGGTAGTCGGCCGCCAGCGCCGTCACGCCGACGGTGGCGCGGGTGGGCGGATTGACCGGGAAGTGCTCGCGGAAGATGGCGTTCATCGCGTCGAAGTCCCCGAAGTCGAGCAGGTACACCGTCGCCTGCACCACGTCGGCGTAGTCCAGGCCCGCGGCGCGGAGCAGTCGGCCCACGTTGTCGAGCATCTGGCGGGTCTCCGCCTCGATCCCACCCGATACAGCGCCGCGGACACCAGGCAGATCGCCGCACTGTCCGGCCAGGAAGACCAGCCCATTCGCCTCGACGATCGGGCTGAAGGGCAGCGCAGAGGACAGCACATCGGGTCCGCTGATCACGCGTCGGGGCATAGCAGGCTCCTCAATCTTGGGCGGGCCGCGGGGTCGAATTGAGCGGCTTGACGACCCCGGCCCTCAGTTGGCGACAACGGTCCCCGACATGGCCGGGTGAATCTCACACAAGAAGAAATAGCTGCCTTTCGGGAACGGACCCATGGTCAAGGCGATCGAGGTCTTGGACACGGGGTCGAACCGGAAGAGGAGCTCGCCGTCGAAGCCGGATTGCGTCCGGATCGCGATGTTGTGCGTATCCGGATCCTCGTTGACGAACACGAGGTTGACCGGGGCATCGCCATTGATCACGAGCTCCTTCGTGTCGAACAGGTTGTTCTTCGCGGTCACGACGAGCGAGCCGGCTGGCCACGAAGGTGCCGGCGTCGCCGCTCCTCCGCAGGCGATCGCGACCAGCGTGACAAGGACCATGACGAAAGCGCCGCGAACCCAGCGCATCAACGGACCTCCACAACGCGATAGCGAGCCGACCCACGGGGCGTCCGGACGTCCACCTCGGTGCCGACGATCGCCCCGAGCAGGGCCGAGCCGACCGGGGACGAGGTGCTGATTCGACCGGCGGCGGGATCGGCGTCGGTGGTTCCCACGATGGCATAGGTGAACGTCTCGTCATCGTGCTCGACGACGACCGTCGAGCCGAGGGCGACCCGACCGGTGACGATGTCATCGACCAGGATGGCGTGGCGCTTGCGATCCTCGAGCAGCCGCACGCGGCCCTCGAGGAATGATTGCTCCTCGCGAGCGGTCTGGTACTCGGCGTTCTCCTTCAGGTCGCCGAGCTCACGGGCCGCCTTGATCCGCGCCACGAGTTCGGGCCGCCGGACCTGGGTCAGACCGTGCAACTCGTCCTCGAGCCGAGCGTACGCGGCTGCCGTGAACGGGACCGGTTCCACGCGAGCCGCGCGGGCCGCGGCGGCGGCGTGGGTCGGCGAGGTGCCACCCGGGCGCCTGGCCGGCGCGGTTGCCGTAGATCGCTCCGGCCGCAAGACGGCCCGCGGGGCGCGCCGCGTGATTCCCGTCCCGCGCGGTTCGCTACGAGCCCCTTCGGCGTCGCCGGGTGCAACGGTTACCCGGCGCGTCGGCGGCGCCACAGCCCGGTCTTCTGGAGCCACCGCGCCGGTGATCCCGTGGGGCTGCCGCTCGCCCGTCGGCCGTCGCGTGTTCGCCCACGGAAAGACGAGCGCCCCGGCAAGCCTGCCCTCGATCGTGCCGCCGCCGACGGCGGCCCGGGGGGTTGCCACGGCCGCAAAGCGGTCAAGCAGCGCGTCCAGGTACTCCTGCGGCGCATCCGTCTCGGCCCACCAGATACGGGCTCGTTCGATCCCGACGAGGGTGTGCAGCCAGTGTCCATCCGCATGCGGGCGCCGATCGCCGAGCTGGTGGTGGGCAAGGGCGAGGACGCGGCCTCCGACGCTGCCGGCCGTCGCACCCACATAGAGGACGGTCTCGGACGGCAGCCAGAACGAGCGGAGCCGCGCCACAAGCGCTCGCGTCAGTGGACGGGCGCCGTCGAGATTGAGATCCGGCAAGCGCCCGATCCACCGAGCGACGTGATTAGATTCGATCGGCGCGACGGGCTGCGGCTCGGCCAATTCCACGAGGTACACGCCGGAGGCGCGCGTGGTGAGTGGCCGCCCCCAGATCACCGGTCCGTCGGGCAACAGGCCCACCGCCCGAAGGAGCGAGGCCGCTCCGCCATCTGTCGTCATCCTGCCTCCGGTTCGCCGCTCCCGGTCGGATGCCGGGCCGGGGTATCGTCGCACCGATAGGACCGAACCGCCGTGGAGTGCCGGAATCGCCATCCGTCGTCGCATCCGACTGACCGCCGCCCTCCTCCTGGCCGTTACGGCCGCGGGCGCGGGACTGCTCGCCCTGCCCGCGGCACGGGACTTCGCCGGCCTGGATCCCCCGCCTTTCGCCGCGATCCCACCTGATCCCGGCGCCCCCGCTCCTGGCCAGACGCCGCCTGCGGTCGACCCGACCGCCGACCCGACGGCCGACCCCAGCACAGCTCCGGCGGTCCGGCCCTCCAGCCCCTACCTCCCCGCGCTCGTCGATCGATCCGGGATCCGGGATCGCCTCCAGGCCGCCCTGGAGCAGGGACGCCACGATCTTGCGGCCCCCGGCGTGAGTGCCGCGATCCTCTTCCCGGACGGGCGGATCTGGACCGGCGTGGCCGGCGTGGCCGACCTCGCGACGGAGCGTCCCTTGACGGCGACCACGCCGTTCGCACTCGCGTCCGTGAGCAAGACCTTCCTCGCCGCCGAGATCCTCGCGCTCGCCGGCGAGGGCCTCCTTGCCTTGGATACGTCGGTGGCAGCGTTGCTCGCCGACGTCCAGGTCGGCGGTCTTGTGATCGATCCGGCGATCACGATCCGCCAGCTGCTCAACCACACCAGCGGGCTGCGTGACTACCTCGGGGATCGAGCATTGGACATAGCCGTGCGTGCGGATCCGGCCGCCGTCTGGACCTCGGACCGGGCGCTGGCCTACGCCGGGACGCCGATTGCCCTGCCCGGAACCGGGCACCACTACGCGAACACCAACTACGTCCTCCTCGGCCTGATCGCCGAGCAGTTGACCGGGAGATCCCTGGCTGCCGAGTTCCGATCGCGCTTCTTCGAGCCGTTCGGCCTTACCTCGGCCTCGTACCAGGGGCTGGAGCCCCCGGTGTCGGAGCTGCCGACGGCCTACCGGTACTCCTCAGGAGCTCTCCTGGCGGAACCGACCGATGTGACCGACGGGACCGACATCCGCCCGTTCACCGCCATCACGACTGCGGCCGGTGCCGCCGGCTCGGTGGCCTCGAGCGCCCAGGATCTAGCGCGCTGGGCGCGGGCCCTGTATGGCGGGTACGTCCTGTCCGAGGCCGCCGTCGCCGAGATGGTCGGTGATGCGGACCGTACCGCCGCGCTGCGCCCCGGGTACCCATATGGCCTCGGCGTCCAGGTCATCTGGATCGACGGGCGCATCTCGTTCGGGCACTCCGGTCGCCTGGTCGGCGCCCGGAGTGTCCTGCGCTGGTTTCCCGACGAGGGGATCGCGATCGCCGTGTTGACCAATCAGAGTCGGTTCGATCCAGCGCCGATCCTGCGCGAGCTCTTCGCCGTCGTCGCCCCGGAGCGAGTCGGCGGAGGTCCCACGGCCGACTGACAGCGCCGACGACGAGCGCGCCGACCGGGACCGGCGGGCCCGTCCGGTGCCCGGATGAACCGGATTCTCGTCCGCCGGTACGACTTGCCCGGGTCGCCGGTACTCCTGGGGCTTCCGTCGGATCGGATCTCGGTTCATGGTTGATTGGCGCGGAAGCACCGGGGGACCATCATGCATGAGATCGAGGCGTTCACGGCGGAAGGGGTCATGAGCGGCGCGACGTCCCTGCCCCCCCGCGTCCCGGGGGGGCCGGGCGCCCAGCACCCCCGCCACGGGGGCCCGG
>JBKKBB010000050.1:0-3410 GCA_046714395.1 Candidatus Limnocylindrales bacterium
CCGGCGTGCTCGGAAGGAACGGGCGTGGCAGCGTGGACCACTTTGGGCTCCACGGGCGCGTCGCGATCCAGGTGGGGACACTGTCCAAGGCCGTCGGCGTCCTCGGTGGCTACGTGGCGGGCTCGCAGAACCTCCGCGACGTCCTCGTCCAGCGGGCTCGCCCGTTCCTGTTCTCGACCTCCCACCCGCCGGCGGTCGCGGCGGCCTGCCGGGAGGCGCTCCTGGTGATGGAAGAGGAAACCTGGCGGATCGAACGGCTGTGGGCGAGCACCCGACGCTTCAAGGCGGAACTGGCGCGCCTCGGGTTCGATACCGGTCGCTCGGAAACCCCGATCACGCCGATCATCGTCGGGGATTCAGAGGTTGCCAACCGCTTCTCGGACGAGCTCTTCGAGGCTGGCGTCTTTGCGACGTCCGTCGTCTTCCCAACCGTCCCGCTGGATCAGGCCCGCCTGCGCACGATCGTGACCGCCGTCCTCACGGACGACCACCTCGACCGCGCGCTCGGTGCGTTTGCGACGATCGGTCGACGCCTGGGGTTGATCGCCGGGTGAGCGCTTCCACGACGGCCGAGACGGGCGAAGACCAGCAGGCGCGCGACCTTCCGCTGGATGCCCACGTGCACACGAACCATTCGCCCGACAGCCCGGTGCCCGTGGATGTCTACGCCGCGCTCGCCCTGGAGCGTGGGATCTCCGAGCTGGCGATCACCGATCACGTTGATTTCGACGCTCGGGACCCAGCGTACGATTACGTCACGTTCGCCGAGCGCGAACGGACGGTCCGGGACGCCGCGGAGCGCTGGGCGTCGCGTGGCGTGTCGATCCGGTTCGGTGCAGAACTGACCTACCATCAGGGTTGGGAATCCGATCTTCGTGAGCATCTCCGCCGCCATCGCTACGACTACACGATCGGGTCCGTGCACGACTGGCCGGACTCTCCGTACGTCCGGAGCCGGGTCGGAACCTGGGCGACCGGCCGGGACGTCGCCGAGATCGTCGCCCCGTACTTCGCCCAGATCGTGGCTGCCGCGCGATCGGGGCTGTTCGACACGATCGGTCATCTCGACGTGGTCAAGCGATATGCGTATCCGCACGTGCTTCCCCGGGATCTCGCTGCCCGGCCGGAGCTGCTCGATCCCGCGCTCCAGGCGATCGTTGAATCTGGGACGGCGCTGGAGATGAACACGAGCGGCCTTCGTCATCGGGTCCGGGAAACCTATCCAGCGTCGTGGGCCATGGTTCGCTATCGCGAGCTCGGTGGGACGCGGGTGGTCGCCGGATCAGACGCGCACCGGTCGGACTGGTTCGCCTTCGGCCTCGAGGCCGGGTACCGGGCTCTGATCGAGGCCGGGTTCGCATCCCTGGCCTTCCGGCGCGGCCCGGATTCGGTCCAGATCGAGCTGCCGGCCCGGATGCGCAATGCCGCGCCGCGACGGCACTCGCCTAACGCTGGGCGGTCCTGATCGTTGTGAAGATCGACGACGAAGCGCTCGAGCGACTGGTGGACGATGCCAAGGGCGGTGACCCCTGGGCATTCGGAAGACTCTTCGATGAGTTCCATCTGCCGGTCTATCGCTTCATCGCCAGCCGCGTCCAACGCCCGAGCGACGCGGAGGACCTGACGCAACTCGTGTTCGTCAAGGCCCTGGAAGCGCTCCCGCGCTACGAGCAACGGGGCATTCCCTTCGGGGGCTGGCTCTTCAGGCTGGCCCGGAACACGATCATCGACCATGCCAGGACGCGCCACGAGCACGCCGATCTGGAAGCGGCGGCAGAACGGGCGGCTGAGGCGGCAGGACCAGAGCGGCTGGCCGTGCTTCGTCAGGAGCTGGACGCCGTAGCGCTGGCACTCAAGCAGTTGACGGACGAGCAGCGCGAGGCGATTGAACTTCGGTTCTTCGCTGGCCTGTCTGCCCGCGAGGCGGCTGAAGTCATGGGGAAACAGGAAGGCACCGTTCGGGGCCTGCAGTTCCGGGCGATCGCGGCACTTCGGCGTTCGCTCGGCATGGACCTCGAGCTGGTGCTCGATGAGATAGGGATCCCTTCCGCACCGGGTCTGGTGGATCCACCGGTAGTGAGGCAATCTTGAACGACGAACATCCGGACATCGAGGAGCTGGAGCGGCGCCTGGAGGCGTACGCGTCCGCGCGCCTCGCGCCGAGCTCGAAGGCTGCGGCCCGGATCCGGATTGCCCTGATCGAGAAGGCGCGGATGCACGCGCTCGAGGCGACGATCGGCGGCCGTCGTCGAGACGGTTCGGGCCGGCGGCGCGCGGCGGCGCTCCTGGTCGCCGCCGTCCTCGGGCTCGGGACCGCGGTGGCGGCCGTCGCGGGATCAGCGCCTGGTGGCCCGTTCTTCAGCGCACGCCTCTGGCTGAGCACGGTCACCTTGCCCGGGGATACGGATGCCCGCGCGCTCGAACGGATCCGTCAGATCGAGGGCCTGCTCGTGGACACCGAGCGCGCTGCCGCGTCCGGGGACCACGACGCGATCAACGCCGCCTCCCAGGCGTACGGCGATGCCGTCACCGACGCGGTCGACGAGGTCGTGGCGGAGATCCTCGCCGACATCACGGCGAACGAGGTACCCGGGGCGAGCGAGGTACCCGGGGCGAACGAGGTACCCGGGGCGAACGAGGTACCCGGGGCGAACGACGGACAGTTGGCACGCCTCGAGGCGGCGCTCGGCAACCATATTCTTGTCCTGGAGGCGCTGGCCGACAGATTGCCCGAAGCCGCCTCCGACGGGATCGGCCGCGCCCTCGAGGCGAGCCAGAAGGCCCTCGAGCGGCTCGAACAAACGGATCCGTTCAAGGACCCAGGCCAGTAACGAGCGAACCGCGCGTCAGGTCGGTCCGATTGGTCCGAGCCGGGAATCGAACGACCGAGTAGTCCTGATCGGCCTGGCTCATCAGAATCGATGCGTACGAGCGGGGCCAAGCACGATATCCGTCGATTCTGCTCCTCGGCCGAGCGTGGCTGAGCCCGGTTTGATGAGCCACCTCGATCAGCCCCTGGCGGTCTTGGGCTGGCAACGTGTCGAGGATCACGGGCAGAGGCAGCCGGGCGAGGCGGTTACGCCGTTTGCGATGTGAGCCAGGAATCGAACGACCGAGATGGGGCACCATCCCGGTCGTCGAATGCTCGGGGACAGCGAGCCCCCTGTGCGCTACTCGGGCCGGTCGGCCATCCGACGGCGGCTCGGCGCGAGCAGGACGGCCAGGCCGGCGATGGCGGCGAGGCCTGCGATGAGGATCGTAGGAGCCACAGGTCCCGTTGTGGCACCGATGGTGTCCGTCGCCGGAAGCTCGATGCCCGGATTCACCTGGATCAAGCCCAGGACGCTCTGAGCCAGAGGAGCCGTATCCGTGTCGGTGCCGGTCGTGCCGGTCGTGCCGCCAGTCTCGGT
>JBKKBB010000051.1:0-9013 GCA_046714395.1 Candidatus Limnocylindrales bacterium
ACGAGCAGGACATGCGCAGGATGGGCGGCCTCGCGAAGAAGATCCCGCACACCTACCGGACGATGCTCCTCGGCTCGATCGCGATCGCGGGGATTCCGCCGCTGGCCGGCTTCTTCTCCAAGGACGAAATCCTCGGCGAGGCGTTCAAGCTGGGGTTCGCCTGGGTCTGGGCGATCGGCGTCCTCGTCGCCGTGATGACCGCGTTCTACATGTTCCGGCTCATCGGCATGACCTTCTGGGGCGAGAGTCGGGTGGACAAGGCCGTCGAGCCCAAGATCCACGAATCGCCGAGGGTGATGACGATCCCGCTGTGGCTGCTGGCGATCCCCTCGGTGCTCCTCGGCGTGGTCCTGGCCTGGCCGGGCCCGCCCCTCGGGCCGCTGTTCGGGCAGCACGGCCCCGGCCTCCTCGCCGGCTGGCTGGAACCGGTCTACGCGCACGGCCTCGAGATCCTCGGCCAGCACGAATCCGAGTTCGCCATCTTTGGCATCGATGGCGTGCTGATCCTGATCAGCGTTGCCGTGGCGGTCCTCGGCATGGTCGCGGCCTGGCGGCTGTTCGGCGTGGAAATCGGTGGCCTGCACCGCCGTGGCGACCCCGATCGGGTACGCGCCCTGTCCGCCCGCGCGCCGTTCCTGTACCGCGCCTCGCTCAACAAATGGTGGTTCGACGAGCTCAACCACCTCGTCTTCATCGTCATCGGCGGCCGCGTCGCGGCGTTCATGTGGTGGTTTGACGCCAACATCGTGGACGGCATCGTCAACGGCATCGGCACGGTGACCAGGCGGAGCGGCGGCGGGCTGTCCCGCCTCCAGACGGGCCGTGTCCAGAACTACGCCCTGGGCATCGCGATCGGGCTCATTGTCATGGTCGGCTCGTACGCCATGATGGCCGGGCAGTAGGGATGGAAAGCTTCCCGATCCTCTCCATCGTCACTTTCCTGCCACTGGCCGGGGCGCTCCTGATCGCGTTCCTGCCCGCGTCGGCGGCGCGCCCGGTCGCGCTCGGAGCGGCACTCCTGACCTGGATCATGTCGTTGCTGCTGGTGATCGGATTCGCGGCCGGCCGCGGCGGCCTCTTCCAGTTTACGGAGGAGCTCTCCTGGATCCCCGTCTTCGGGATCGAATACAAGCTCGGCGTCGACGGGCTGTCATTGCTGCTCGTCGTCCTGACCACGACCCTGTCGTGGATCAGCATCCTGGCGAGCTTCAAGCCCATTCAGACGCGGATCAAGGAATACATGATCTCGTTCCTGATCCTCGAAGTCGGCATGATCGGCGTCTTCCTCTCCCTGGACACGTTCCTGTTCTACATCTTCTGGGAGATCGTGCTCGTCCCGATGTACCTGATCATCGGGATCTGGGGCGGCGCGAACCGGATCTACGCGACGATCAAGTTTGTCCTGTACACGCTTGTCGGGTCACTCCTGATGCTCGTCGCGATCCTGGCCACGGCGTTTGCCTTCCAGGCGGCCCACGGCGGCAACTGGGTGGGCGCCTTCGACTACGAGGAGTTGCGCGCGTTCGCGGCCGCGGGCGGTGGCTTCGACCCGACCCTGCAGCTCCTTGCCTTCGGCGCGTTCTTCCTCGCCTTCGCCATCAAGGTCCCGATGTTCCCGTTCCATACCTGGCTTCCGGACGCCCACGTCGAGGCGCCGACCGCCGGATCCGTGATCCTGGCCGGGGTGCTGCTGAAGCTCGGGGCGTATGGGTTCATCAGGTTCGGGCTGTCGTTCTACCCGGACGCCGCACACACCTTCGCCCCGATCATCATCGTGCTCAGCCTGATCGCGATCATCTACGGCGCAATCGTGGCGCTGGTCCAGCCGGACCTGAAGAAGCTCGTGGCCTACTCGTCGGTCAGCCACATGGGCTTCGTGACCCTGGGGATCTTCATCTTCCAGCCGCAGGGCATGCAGGGAGCGATCCTCCAGATGGTCAATCACGGCCTCATCACGGGCGCCCTGTTCCTGCTGGTCGGCGTCATCTACGAGCGGACCCACGACCGGACCATCGCCAAGATGGGCGGACTCTCCGCTCGGACGCCCGTCTACGTCGCGATCTTCGGGTTCTTTGTCTTCGCCTCGGCCGGCCTGCCCGGTCTGTCCGGTTTCGTCGGTGAGTTCCTGACCCTGGTCGGGGCGTTCGCCTTCAATCCACTCAGCGCGGCCGTTGCCACGTTCGTGATGATCCTTGCGGCGGCCTACCTCCTGTGGATGTTCCAGCGCGTGGCGTTCGGCGAGGTGTCGGAGTTCCTGAAGGGGCTCGGCAACCACCTGACCGAGATCACGGCCGTCGAGATCCTGACCGTCGCCCCGCTGGCGGCCCTCGTGGTGGCCTTCGGCGTGTTTCCGGGACTGCTCCTCAACATCATCGACGGTTCAGTCACGCGGGCCCTGGCCGATGTCGGGACCGGTGCTCCGATCGCCCTCGATCCGCTGGTCGGCGCGATCGGCCTGGGGGCCATTGCGGCCGTGGTCGTCCTCCGGATCGTGACCCTCCCGATGTTCCGCGGCGCGGCGCCGGCTGAGACGAACGCGTGAGCCCTGACCGATGACCTTCCAGGATCTCGTCACGATCGCGCCGTTCGTGGCCGCCGTACTCGTGGCCGTCGGCGTGATCGCTGTCGACATCGTCGCGCCGGGCCGGCGTGGGCCCATCCTCGTGGTCGCCCTGGGCGGGCTGGCCATCGTCGCGCTTCTGACCATGGTGACCGGGGCAACGACCGCGACGGCGTTCGGTGGCGCCTATCGGGTTGACCCGCTGACCACGTTCCTGGACATCATCTTCATCGGGATCGTCGCGCTGAGCCTGCTGTTCGCGCCCGACTACCTCGAATCGCGGCGCCTGCCGCTCGCCGAGTTCGCCGCGGTGCTCGTGTTCGCACTGACCGGCGCGATGCTGCTGGCGGCCTCGGCGGACCTGCTCGTGCTGTTCATCGGGCTGGAACTGATGGTCCTGCCCGGCTACCTCCTCGCCGGCTTCCACAAGAGCGACGGGTACTCGACCGAAGGCGCGATCAAGTACTTCCTCCTCGGATCGTTCAGCTCGGCGATCTTCCTGTTCGGGCTTGCCTTCGTGTGGGGGATGACCGGAACCACCCGGGTAGCCGAGGTCGCCGAGCAGCTCACGATCCTGACCTCCGCGGGCGGGATGTCCGTCGGGCTTGCGCTGGGCCTGGCCTTCCTGACGGCCGGCGTCGCCTTCAAGATCGCAGCCGTCCCGTTCCACTACTGGACCCCGGACGCGTACCAGGGATCGCCGACGCCCGTCACCGGCTATCTCAGCGTCGGACCGAAGGTCGGGGCGTTCGCCCTGATCCTGCGGCTGTTCGTCGAAGCGCTCGGACCGCTCAAGGCCGACTGGCTGCCGGTCGTGGTCGTCCTGGCGGTGCTGACGATGACCCTCGGCAACCTCGTGGCGCTGACCCAGACGAACGTCAAGAGGATGCTCGCCTACAGCTCCATCGCCCACACCGGATACCTGCTCGTGGGCCTGGCCGCCTTCGCGGCCGGCCGCCTGGAGGGACTGGAGGGCCTGCTCTACTACGGCGTGGCGTACTCGGCCATGAACCTTGGGGCGTTCGCGGTGATCGCGGCGCTCCAGAAGCGCGCCGGGGTCACCTCGAACCTGGACACCTTTGCCGGGCTGGGCCGGCGAGAACCGGTCCTGGCCATCCTGATGACCCTGTTCCTCCTGTCCCTGACCGGCATCCCGCCAACCGCGGGGTTCTTCGCCAAGGCCTACGTGATCCTCGCCGCCGTGCAGGCCAGCCAGGACGGGGCCGCGATCCTCGGGGTGCTGGCGGTCGTGGCGGTCCTGAACGCGGCGGCAGCCGCGTTCTACTACCTCCGCGTCGTGGTCTACATGTTCATGCGCGAGCCCGCGTCCGAGCAACCCGCCTCGTCACACGGCCGGCTGATGTGGTCCGGGTTGATCGTGACGGCGTTCCTGACGGTCGTCCTCGGGATCATCCCGGGACCGCTGCTCGAGATCGTCGGAGCGGCTGCGCGCGCGATCGGCTAGGTCGCGCTGCGGCGCCGCCGGGCTACCGCCTTCACGCGTCAGGGCGTGACGTCGATACCCGGGAGGATGGTCTCCAGGCTCTGGGCCATGAGATCGGGCCCGATCCCTCCGAGTGCGCCCGCTCGGATGATCCCGTCGCGATCCACCCAGAAGTGAATCGGCAGGGCAACGGCGGCCCATGCCTCCGCAGCGGCACCGTTCATGTCCAGCCCAACCGGGAACTGGACGTTGAGAGACCGGACGAACGTGGCGACCGTGCCCTCGTCCTCCCGGATGTCCACGGCCAGGACGACGAGGCCCGTATCTGCATAGCGCACGGCGAATCCATTCATGAGTGGAAGCTCGTCCACGCACGGCGGGCAGGTGGTCTGCATGAAGTTGATCCAGACGGGCTGCCCGATGAGGCGGTCGAGGTCGATCTGCCCCCCGCCGAGCTGCGGGACCGACAGCGCGGGGGCGTGCTCGCCGATGCGGAATCCGGTAGTGCCGATCGTGGCCTGCACGGATGGCGCGGGCGCCGAGGATCCAGCCGGATCTGGAGTCTGGCCGCTCGTCGCTGATGCCGGGGCCGTCGCGGCTGGGTCGATGGAGGGCTGGGGATCGGGCAGCAGGGCCACGGCCGCGACGAGGATCGCCAGCGCGGTGAGCCCGCCTGCAACCAGCCCCGCGGCCGTCGTCGTTCGAGGTCCCATCGGCCGGAGGGTACCAGTACGAGCGGCCCGGGGCGGACGATGGATGGCGCTGCTAGCCTTCTGGCGTGGACGAGATCGCCTTCCGCCTGCGCACGCGTCTCGCGCCCGCCGTCCTCTCGGCGCTCGGTGTGGCCCTGTTGATGGCCGGGCTGCTGACGTACATGTCGCCGGTGGAGGCAGGTCTGGAACCGTCCCAAAGCCCGACGATTGTGACGCTGCCCCCGAAGGCGGCGCCCACGTCGGCGCCCACCACCACGCCCCGTCCGTTGGGAGTACCAACGCCGTCACCCGTACCGACGCCGCCGGCCGATCGGGTCGCGACCAGAGTCGTCGTGGAGGAGCTCGGGATCGACCTCGCGGTGGTTCTGCAACCGAGCACCGTCAGCTATCCGTTCTGCGATGTCGCGATGTACCTGACAGAACTCGGCCAGCCCGGATTCGGGCGCGCCACCTATTTGTATGGGCACGCTCGAACGGGCATGTTCCTGCCGATCCTGACGGCGTCCAAGATCGCCGATGGAGCCAAGATGCTCGGCATGCTCGTCGAGGTCTACACCAGCGACAACCAGCTCTACGTGTACCAGATCAGCGAGGTGCGCCGGCACCAGGTGGATCTCGATGCGGCGATTGCCGCCACCACCGACCAGGTCTGGCTCCAGACGTCCGAGGGACCCAAGGGCACCATTCCCAAGACCCAGGTGGTCGCCCAGTTCGTGAGCTTCGGCCCCGCCGACCACGCGGCAGCCCATCCGGACGCCAAGCCGACCGTCTGCGCCTAACCTCGGGACCGCCAGTCAGGTTCGCCGTAGACGCGCACCCAGGTGTGCTCAGCGTGCCCGCACTCAACGAGGGCCGGGTTTGGTCCTCAGATCCAGTCGTGTCGTCGAAGGATCAACGCCGCAAGCGCAGAAACGATGATCGTGCCAACGGCAACCGCCCAGAAACCCCCGGCTTCGCCACCACTGAAGGCGAGGCCCGCCTCGCTCATCCCGAAGATCCCGGCCACCGCGCCGATGCCGGCGATGATCACGGTCACCCCGGTCAACCGCTTCATGATCGTGGACAGGTTGTTGTTGACCTGGGAGAGATACACCTCGAGCGTCGTCGACACGAGTTCGCGGTCCGTGTCGAGCTCGTCGGTCAAACGAATCACGTGGTCGTAGATGTCCCGGAAGTAGAGGAGTTCGGCGGCATCGATAAGGGCCAGATCTCGATTCGTAAGCTGGTTGAGAATCTCGCGAACCGGAGAGACGGCGCGACGAATCTCGATCAGCTGCCGCTTCAGCTCGAACACCCGCTTGAGTGTGGTGCGGTCGGTCCGCACCATGACGGCGTCCTGCAGGCCGTCGATCGTGTCCTCGAGCCGGTCGGCGAACGGGAAGTAGCCATCCACGATCCCGTCGAAGATCGCCCACAGGAGGTGGTCGGGTCCGGAGCGCATGACGCCGGCGAGTCCGCCTCGAAAGTGCGCCCCCGCTCGTGGATTCCAGTCCGCCGAGTGGCTGGAAAGGAGGAACCCATCCCCGATCACGAGATCGATCTCGTGCGCTCGAAGGTCGTCCGAGTCCTCCAGCGCGAACAGGACGATGTGAATGAGTTTGTCGGTGGCCTCGAGTTTCGGGCGCTGGTTGCCCTCAAGAATGTCCTCGCCGATGAGCGGGTGCAGCCCAAGCAGATCCGAGGCGCGTCCGACCTGGGAGGCCGACGGGCCCGATAGGTCGATCCAGACCATCCCCCGGGTCCGCCGGGCCTCCTTGAGGAGCTTCTCGAGGCCATCGAAGGCCGCGTCGTCCTGCGATTCGCGGACCGTTCCGCCGATCTGCACCGCTACGGCGACCGCGCCGTCGACCGTCGGCATCTGGCGCGGTCGTGCTGTTGATGCGCTTGGAGTCATGGTGCGTCGAGGATACGCGGACGCCGAAGCGCAAACGCGGGCACGGCCGCGATGGCGGTTACGAGGGCCGCGACGAGGAAGATGCCGACCAGGATCCCGCCGGCCTCATCGGCCGCCCAGCGCTCGAGCGCCTCAACTACGAGCCCGTCGCGCAGCGGGCGATCCCGCAGCGACTCGGGGATGAACGACTTGTAGGCGTCCGGCGTCGCGTAGACACGCTGCGAGAGCCGATCGATCGTGGTTGACCCGAACGCGGTCAGGGCGGCCAGCCCGATGGCCATGCCGAGCATGCGCGCGACGGTCACAGTGGCCGAGGCGACTCCGAACGCCGCCCGGCCGACCGCGTCGATCGCCGCGGTTGAGCGCGGCGTGACGGTCATCCCGAAGCCGAGCCCGAAGACGGCAAGCACGGCGGCCACCTCCGGGATCCCCGTCGTCGCGCTCCAGGTTGCCATCCCGGCGAGCGCCGCGACGCTCAGGCCAAGCCCGACGAAGGTGGTGACGCGGATTCCGACCGCGCGCAGCACAAAGCCGGAGCCCAGGGCGCCGATGGCCGTCGCGCCGGCCAATGCACCGAGCGTGAGCCGCTGGACGTCCGGGCCGCCATACAGGACCCGGTCCACGAAGACGGCGCCCCCGACGATCGCCGTCGCGAAGCTGTACCCGGTGAGCAGCGAGATGAGCGCGGCCGATCCGAACGCCCGGTGGCGAAACAGGCGGACGTCGAAGAAGGCGCGCGGATGCCGCGCGCCGATCCACGCCGAAACTCCAACACTCAGGAGTCCGGCGGCTCCGGCAGTGGCGAGGATCACTGCCGGATCCAGGCTGCTGCCCAGGATCTCGGCGCTTCCGACCAGCGTCGTGGCAAGCAGGATGAGCGCGATGCCAATCGAGAACGTCAGGGCGCCCGCCACATCGAGCAGGCCCTGCTCACGCTCCGAGCCCCAGCGTGCGGAGGCGGCCCAGGCCAGCGCCACGGCAACGATCCCGATCGGAACGTTGAGGTAGAACACGTACCGCCACGGCGCGGCCAGCGCCGCGTGGATGGGACCGTCTACGAAACCGGCCCCTTCCAGCGCGGTGGCAGGATGGAAGTTGCTGATGATCCAGGCGCCCACGAACGGACCGGCGGCCATGCCCAGGAACGTCAAACCGCCAATCAACCCCAGGGCGCGGGGCCGAGCCTGGTCATCGAACAGATGCGAGGCCGCGGCGGTCCCGACCGGCACCAGGATGCCGCCGCCGATCGCCTGCACCACGCGAGCAGCGACGAGCTCCTCGAGCGATCCCGCACGTCCGGCGAGCAGCGACCCCAGGGTGAACGCGACCAACCCACCCAGGAACAGCGGACGAGCGCCGTAGCGGTCGGCGAGGCGCCCGGCCAGGGGCATCGTGATCACATACGCGAGCAGGTACCCATTGATGATCCAGGAAGCCAGTCGAAGCTCGGTCCAGCTGGCCAGATCCGTGACGATCGACGGCAGCGCCACCGCGGTGACCATGAGTTCGAGGCCGGCCAGAAAGACGCCGGCGCCGAGCACGGCCAGCAGCACGAACCGGCTTCGTCGATCCATCCCGGCGAGTGTAGGGCGGAGCCAGATTAACCTGCGGATCGGAACGACGGGACCCTGCCCGCCGTGGCGATGCGTGAATGGGCTTCAGGCGTCCCGGCGACCCGCGATGCGGCTGGCCAGCGCAAGAGAACCGCCGACCCAGGCCACGATGATCAGGAGAAGCACGATCACGGCCGCGGGCCCACCGAGTCTTGAGACGAGATACATGCCGGCCGGGCCCAGGGCGCCGCCTTCGGCATCCAGGAGGAGAAGGGATGCCAGCCGACCGGAGGTCAACGGGTCGGAGGCAACCGCAATGAGGATCGCCGCTTCACCGAAACGGACGAAGGCGCCCAGCCCGAGAACGACAAGGTCGAGACCGATCGCAACGGCGAACCAGGTTGCCACGGCCCCGAGGGCCGCCTGGAGCCGTGTGGCGGCGAGGCTTCCGATCAGGACGCCGATCGCGGCGGCGGCGGCGGAGACGAGGAACATGACGCCCAGCATGGCGGCGAAGGTGGCCAGATCCTCGAGCGGGACGTTGCCCGCAAGGATCAGCGCCGCCAGCCCGAACCCGGCGCACAGCGAGAGCCACGCCGCGACGGTGACGGACCACCAGGTCGTGACAACGAGCGTCCCAGACCCGACACCGCGCGCACGGAGGATCGCCGCGAAGCCGCTCTCGCGGTCGCCGGTGAGCGCGAGGGCGCCGAGAAGGACGGCCTGTGCCGTGGGCAGGAGGATCGCGAGATTGACGATCGCTGCGGCAGCCGGTCCGACGGCTCCGAGCCCGACCTGCCGGAACGATCCGAGACCGAGCAGCGTCGCGAGTCCCGCGCTGACCGCGAA
>JBKKBB010000052.1:0-9783 GCA_046714395.1 Candidatus Limnocylindrales bacterium
GCCGATATCGGGATCAGCCTGCCGGGGACCTTCGAGGAACCGGTCGCCCCGGTCTTCGTGGACGGCAGGCTGGATCGGACGCTCCGCGGCGACGGGCTGGTGGACGAATTCATCAGTTTGCTCGAGACCTACGTGGAGCGTCGCTACCCGGTGTCGGCCGGCTAGTTCTCGCCCGGAGTGGACTCGGGTGTATACTCCGCGGCGAATAGATACGGCCGCCTCGAAGGACGTGGGTGACCCCCACGTATTTTTTTCGGCGGCAGGACCACCGACCGGACGACCAGGATGAAGTGGAGGGCGACGCGACCATGAGTCGAGACTTCGTCGGCGCCCTCCTCCAGCTCAACGCGGAGAAGCAGGTCCCGCGCGAGCAGCTCATTCGAACGGTCGAGGACGGGATCCAGTCGGCCTACCGCCGGATCGCGAACGAAGAGGACATCTACGTCCAGATCGATGCTGAGAGCGGAAAGATCCGGGTCTACCGGGCGCGAACCGCTGTCGCCGACGTTCAGGATGAGCTGACCGAGTTCACCCTGGAGGAGGCCCACAAGGTCAAGTCTGACGCCCAGGCCGGCGAGCTAGTCGAGACCGAGCAGCTGGATGGGGATATCTTCGGCCGGATTGGGGCCCAAACGGCGAAGCAGGTCGTCCTGCAGCGACTCCGGGAAGCCGAGCGTGACGTCGTGTACGACCAGTTCGCGAGTCGGGAGGGTGAGCTCGTTACCGGCACCGTGAATCGCGTCGAACCCCGGGCGATCATCCTCGACGTCGGCAAGGGGGTCGAGGCGATCCTGGCCACCACCGAGCAGTCACCGCTCGAGCACTATCGGATCGGCCAGAACGTCAAGGCGTTCGTGCTGGAAGTGCGCCGTCTGCCCAAGGGTCCGGCCCTCTTCGTGACCCGGACCCACAAGGGGTTCCTGAAGCGCCTGTTCGAGCTCGAGGTTCCCGAGATCCACAGCGGCACGGTCGAGATCCGGGCGATCGCTCGCGAGGCAGGCAGCCGAAGCAAGGTTGCCGTTGGTTCACGCCAGGAAGGACTGGATCCGGTCGGGGCAACCGTCGGCCAGCGCGGTGCGCGCGTCCAGGCGGTCGTCGCGGAGCTTGGCGGGGAGAAAATCGACGTGATCCCCTGGAACGACGACGCCTCGATGTTCGTCGCCAACGCGCTGTCACCGGCGCAGGTCCTGTCGGTCGATATCGACACGGAACACCGCATCGCCAACGTCACGGTGCCGGAACGCATGCTCTCACTGGCGATCGGTCGCGAAGGACAGAATGCCAGGCTGGCGGCGCGCCTGACTGGCTGGCGAATCGACATCCGGAGCGACGTTTCCGTGGCGGAGGCGAAGGCCGCCGAGGCATCGGCGGCAACTGCCGCCGCGCGCGCGGATGCGATCACTGCCGCCGAGGCTGCGGCGGGCCCATCTGAGGCCATCAGCGGCGCAATCAAGAAGCCACGCGCCCGAGCCAAGTCGGCCGTTTCGGAGGCACTCACCGACGCCGCGACCGCCGATGCGCCCACGGAGACCGCGGCCAGGAAGCCCCGGGCTCGGGCGACCAAGGCCACCCCTGCCGCACCCGTCGATGCCGTGGCCGCCGAGGAGCCCACGGAAGTCGCGGTCAAGAAGCCGCGCGCCCGGGCGACCAAGGTCACCCCCGAGGAGGTGGCGTCGTAGGCGCGGGCGCCGGCACGGCCGTCGTACGCCCGCTGCCGACACGATCCTGCGTGGCCTGTCGCACGTCGCGGCCGAAGCGAGACCTGCTTCGCGTTGTGCGTTCACCGAGCGGGGCCGTCGCCGTTGATCCGTCCGGCCGGCAGAGCGGCCGCGGCGCCTATGTGTGTCGCGATCTGGTCTGCATTACCAATGCCGTTAGCCGGGGCGCCCTGAGTCGGGCCCTCGAGACACCGGTCCCGCCCGAGTTGCGTGATGCACTCGCGGCGGCTGACCCCGAACTGCTGATCCAAGGAGGAGCCCGTGGCCAGGAGTAGGAGCGGCACGCGAGGCCGTCGCGGGCCCCGCAAGCCACCCCGTCGCGATGGAGCGTTCACGCCCGGCGGCGTCCAGACGATCGATCCGCGCGAGCGCGGCGCCGTTGAACTGCCATCGACGATCACCGTCAAGGAGCTCGCCGAGCTGTTCGGAGTGAACCCGGCGGACGTTATCCGGGAGCTGATCAAGAGCGGCATCTTCGCCACGATCAACCAGCTCATCGATCGCGACACGGCGTCACTCGTGGCCTCCGAGCTCGGCTATGAAGTGGCCGAGACCCAGGCCTCCGTGAGCGCGGATGCCGGGGATGACGCGGACGAGGGCACTGAGACAGACGCGACCAAGGTCGAGCTGTTCACCGAGGACGATGACGCGAACCTGGTGGCTCGGGCGCCGATCGTGACCGTCATGGGTCACGTCGACCACGGCAAAACCAGCCTCCTCGACGCCATTCGCTCGACGACCGTCGCGGCCGGGGAGCGGGGCGGCATCACCCAGCACATCGGGGCGAGCGAGGTCACCAAGGACGGGCGCCGCGTCGTGTTTCTCGACACGCCCGGCCACGAGGCGTTCACCGCCATGCGCGCCCGAGGTGCCAAGGTCACCGATATCGCGATCGTGGTGGTCGCTGCGGACGATGGGGTCATGCCCCAGACGCTCGAGGCTATCAGTCATGCCAAGGCGGCCAAGGTGCCGCTGATCATCGCCCTCAACAAGATGGACAAGCCCGACGCCAATCCGGAACGGGTCAAGACAGAGTTGACCGAAGCCGGCGTGGTCGTCGAGGAATACGGGGGCGATACGCCCCTCGTGGCCGTTTCGGCCAAGAGCCGGCTCGGACTCGATGACCTCGTGGACATGGTCCTGCTGCTCGCGGACCTGCAGGATCTCAAGGCCAATCCCAAGCGGCCGGCGATCGGCACGATCGTCGAGGCCCGCATGGACAAGGCCCGGGGTCCAGTGGCCACTGCGCTCGTCCAGACAGGGACGCTCCGGGTCGGCGACGTCTTCGTCGTCGGCGAAACGTTCGGCCGGGTCAAGGCCCTGGAAAACGACAGGGGCAAGCGGATCAAGGAGGCCGGTCCAGCTACGGCCGCCGTTGTCCTGGGGCTCTCCGAAGTCCCCGAGGCGGGCGACATCCTGCGCGCCGTGGCGGATGAGAAGGCCGCCCGGACGATGGTTGACAGCCGCAAGGCCGACATCGCCGCCAGGAACGGCGAGGGCAGTGGTCGAGCGACCCTGGAAGACCTGTACCGCCAGATTCAGGCCGGGCAGGCCAAGGAGCTCCGGATCATTCTGAAGTCGGACGTCTCGGGCTCGCTCGGGGCGATCAGCCATTCGCTGGGCCAGCTCGCGACGGACGAGGTCAAGATCAACATCCTGCACGAGGGTGCCGGCGAGATCACCGACAACGACATCCTGCTCGCGTCGGCATCGAACGCCATTGTCGTGGGCTTCAACACCAGGATCAGCGACACCGCACGGCGCGCCGCTGAGAGTGAGAACGTCGATGTCCGACTGTACGACATCATCTACCAGCTGACGGACGACATCGAAAAGGCCCTCGGCGGTCTGCTCGAACCGGAAATCGTCGAGGTCATCGAGGGCCGGGCCGAAGTCCGGAAGCTGATCAAGGTGGGCAAGACCACGGTGATCGCCGGTTCATACGTGACCGATGGCCGGATGGTCAAGGGCGGTGCTCGTGTCTGGCGTGGTGGCAAGGTCATCGTGTCGGACCGGATCGACTCGCTGCGCCGGTTCAGGGACGATGTCCGCGAAGTGGCGCAAGGCTTCGAGTGCGGCATCGGGCTCGTCGGCTTCTCCGACCTGCAGGAGGGGGACGTGATCGAGTGCTTCAGCTCGAAGTCCGTGAGCCGATCGCTGGCGTCCTGACCGGCGGACCAGCCCTGCGGCGACCGGCGACAGTTCCATGAGCCAGCGGACCGACCGACTCGACGAGCTCCTGCGCCAGGAGATCGGGGCGATCATCGCGCGTGAAGTCGCCGACCCGCGGATCGGCTTCGTCACGATCACCGACGTCGAGACCACTTCGGATCTCCAGCACGCCAAGGTCTTCGTCAGCGTCATTGGTTCGACGGCGGAGCGAAAGTCGGCGCTCGGAGCGCTCGGTAGAGCCATGCCGTTCATTCGTCGCGAACTCGGACGGCGGATTCAGATCCGCCGCATTCCGGAACTCCACCTGCAGGCCGACGACACGCTCGAGCGCGGGACCCGCATCCTGCAGCTGATCAGTGAGCTCGGCACCGGCGAGGAGCCGACGGACCTCACGTCCGGCGGGGACGACAGCCTGCCGACCCCCGTCGCGAGGCTGCCGCATGACGGAGACGCTCCGCCGGATCCGCCTGACCCGAACCTACCCGGCACCGAACGTGGTCGCCCGCAGCGACGGCGGCGAGGTTGCTCCGGCGGGGCGAGCCCGGCCGGGGGCGCGCCACAACGCCGACGCGGGGGCCGGGCGTGAGCTCGCTGCTCGACCCGTGGCTGGAGGCCGTACCGACGGCCGTCATCGCCCGCCTCCTCGCGGCGCGCGAAGTGCTCGTGGTCAGCCACGAGAATCCCGACGCGGACACCCTGGGCGCTGCGCTCGGGATCCGGGCGATCGTGGCTGCCCGCGGTGGCCGGGCGAGCCTCGTCTGCGCCGACGTTCCACCGCCGCTGTACGACTTCCTGGCGGGTATCCGCGACGTGCGGACGGACCCCGAGCCGGACCGTGCGTACGACCTCCTCGTGATCGTGGACTGCGGTTCCCTGGACCGGGTTGGTAATGTTCGTGAGCGTCACGCCGGGCTGTTCGCAACATTGCCGACGGTCGTCATCGATCACCACGCCTCCAACGCGGCCGCCGGCCCCAACGATTGGGTGGATCCGGGCGCGGCGGCGACCTGCGAGATGGTGGCCCTGCTCGCCGAAGCACTCGGTGTCCCGCTGACGGACGGGGATGGGGCGCTTGCCGGCGCCCTCGTGGCGGGCATCGTGATGGATACCGCCACCTTCGCCCATCCCAGCGCGACACCGCGGACGCTGGCTGTGACGGCCGCCCTGCTCGCTGCGGGCGCTCCGCTCTCCGAGATCTCGCGCCTGCTGTACCGATCGAAACCGGACGCCCAGTTGCGCCTTTTCGGGCGGGTCCTGGCTCGCCTGGAGACGTCGGCGCAGGGGCTGGTCATTCACTCGACGCTCACGGCTGCCGATGTGCTCGAGGCCGGGGCGTTGAGCGCCCATTCCGAAGGCATCATCGATCTGCTGTCCCAGTCAGACGGGGCCGAGGTCGCGATCCTGTTCAAGGAGGCCGGGCCCGCGGTCACCCGCGTGTCGGTCCGGACCCGGGTCGGGGGCGTGGACGCGACGGTCCTGACCGGACTGTTCGGCGGCGGTGGGCATGCCAGAGCGGCCGGCGCCAGTGTCCAGGCGAATGCAGGTGAAACGAGGTCGCGCGTGCTGCCCGAGGCGGAGCGGCTCGCGGCCGCCGTTCGACGCTGAGCGTGGCCCCTCGTACTGAGCCAGGTAGTCTCGTGGGGGTCCTCAACGTGGCCAAGCCGGTGGGCCCCACGTCGCACGACGTCGTGGCGCTGATCCGGCGCCTCAGCGGTACGCGGCGGATCGGACATGGGGGCACGCTCGATCCCTTCGCCTCCGGCGTGCTCCCGCTGTTCCTCGGCGGCGCCACGCGACTCGTCGAATACCACCTCGCCGACCGGAAGGGCTATCGCGCCACGGTCTGCTTCTCGGCATCGTCGACGACGGACGACCTCAACGGCGACCTGACCCCGGTGGAGGGTCCGATCCTCGACGCAACCATGGTGACCGCGGCGCTCGATGCGTTCCGGGGCGAGATTCGACAGCGGCCCCCGGTGTTCTCGGCAATCCAGGTCGGTGGCCGTCGCTCTTATGCGCTGGCCCGGGAGGGCACTCCGCCGGACCTTCCCGAGCGTACGGTGACGATCCACGAGATCGAGCTGACGGCCTGGAATGCGGACGATCCCTCGCGACCGATCGGGATCATCGACGTGACCTGTTCGGCCGGAACCTATGTACGGGCGCTGGCGCGCGATCTCGGCGCGTACCTCGACACCGCCGCCTACCTCGGCGCGCTGGTACGGACCTCCAGCGGGCCCTTCCGGCTCGAGGACGCGGTCACCCTCGAGCGCCTCCGCAGCGCCGCCGCGGACGGGCCTGCGGGATTGGCGTCATTGCTGCTTCCGTCCGATGCCGGCCTCGATCACCTTCCGTCCATTCGCCTGACGGAGGACGAGATTCGTGATGCGTCGATGGGGCGCTTCGTTCGCCCGGTCGCCGGGATCGCGAACGTGTCGGGCGACGGGCCGATCCGGCTGCTGGACGCAACCGGGCGGATCGTCGGGATCGGTGCGCTCGATGCTCGGCGGGTGGCCCCTTCGAAGATGCTCAACGGCGTGCTCTCTGCTGGCGCGCTGGGTACCGCGAGCGGAATCGGTGATGACGTCGCCGACCCTGACCGGGCTCGACGGGAGCCGGTCCACTCCATGGACGCCGGTGTCTGACGGGCCGCTCAGCGGCCCACAGGCGATCGCCGGCATCGATTCCCTGCGGGCGGAACATGGAAGGCTGTTCATCAGCGTTGGGGTGTTCGACGGCCTCCACCTCGGCCACCTCTATTTGCTCGGTCACCTTCGGGAAGCTGCCGCCGCTCACGCCGCACGGCCGTCCGTCATCACCTTCGATCACCATCCCGACGAGATCCTCATCGGCGCGGCGCCGCCCCTGCTGTGTGACCCCGACGAGCGCCTGGTCCTGCTGGGGAGCGCAGGTGTCGAAGTCACCGTCGTCCAGCACTTCGACCGGGCGCTCCAGCAGACCCCGTACGACGCATTCGTTCGGCGGATCTCAGGAGTTGTGGATCTGGCAGGATTCCTCATGACCCCGGATACGGCCTTCGGAAATGAGCGCCGCGGCACGCCAGGGACGGTCGCGGCACTCGGGCTGTCGATGGGCTTCGAAGTCGTGGTCGTTCCGCCGATGAACCTCGCCGGTCGCCTGGTGCGGAGCGCCGAGATCAGGACCCAGATTGCCGCGGGTGACCTCTCCGGCGCGGCCGAGCTGCTCGGACGGCCGTATGCGGTCGTCGGCCGGCCGTCGCCATTGACGGGCGGTCAGGTCGCGCTGCAGTTCCCAACGCCGGTGGCGCTGCCGCCGCCGGGTGAGTACGAGATCGAGCTACGCACCGCTGAGCGCAGTGCGCTTGCGAGCACGACGGGTCGCATCCAGGTGCTCGCGGATTCCACCATTCGGATCGTGGACGGGGCCGTCGAACCATCGGCGCCGGCGGTGCGGATCACGTTCGCGTGAGGCGCACCCGCGCCGGGCGTGATCTGCTGCCCGGTAGCGGGCGGATGCCCGTCTGTTGCCCGATCCGCCTGCGGCTGCTACCATGCGTCGGTCATTGAAGTAGAAAAGCCATACAGTCATGTTCGCTTTCGGAGGAACGAGTGCCGCTCGCGCGGGATGAAAAGCAGGAGATCATGACCGGGTTCGCCGTCAAGGATGGCGACACCGGTTCACCCGAGGTCCAGGTGGCGCTCCTCACGGGGCGGATCAGCGGTCTGACGGAGCATCTTCGGAGCTTTCCCAAGGACAACCATTCGCGCCGCGGCCTCCTCAAGCTCGTCGGACAGCGCCGTCGCCTTCTCGCCTATCTCGTGAAGAAGGACAACACGCGCTACCGCGCCGTCATCGCACGGCTCGGACTCCGCCGCTAGCGCCAGGTCGCATCCGGCCCCGAAATGCGGGGTCGCGCGCAGCAGGCGCCCGTCGGGCCGATCCAGCCAGGGAAACTTCGTAACCTCCTCCGCGAACCGGAGGAACATCACCCAGTGTCCACAATTCTCGAGACCCAGTTCGGTGGCCGAACGCTGACGATCGAAACCGGTCGCCTGGCCAAACTTGCCGGAGGGGCGGTTACCGTCCGTTACGGCGATACCCTCGTCCTCGGAACAGCCAACCGTTCCGATCCGCGCCCCGGCCTCGACTTCTTCCCGCTGACGGTTGAATTCGAGGAGCGCATGTACGCCGCGGGCAAGATTCCCGGCGGCTTCATCAAGCGTGAGGCTCGTGCGTCCGAGGCGGCCACGCTGGCCGCCCGTCTGACTGATCGCCCGATCCGCCCACTCTTCCCCGAGGGCTACAAGGACGACATCCAGCTCGTCATCACGGTCCTGTCGACCGATCAGCAAAATGACCCCGACGTCCTCGGCACCGTGGCCGCGTCGGCCGCGCTGACGATCAGCGAGATTCCGTTCGCAGGGCCCGTCGGCGCCGTCCGGATCGGGCGGATCGACGGTGTGTTCGTCGTGAACCCGACCCACAGCCAGCTCGCGGACTCGGACCTGGACCTCATCGTCTCGGGCACGCGGGACGCGATCATGATGGTCGAGGCCGGTGCCAAGCTTCTGCCTGAGGCCGTGATGGCCGAGGCGATCCTGTTTGGCCACCGCGCCCTCCAGCCCCTCGTGGACATGCAGGAGGAGCTCCGCAAGCTCGTCGGCAAGGCCAAGAGCACACCGTTCATTGAACCCGGCGCACCCTCGGTCCTGGACTTCGGCCGGGCCGTCGAAGCCGGAGAAGAGCTCGTCGTCATCGACGTCGAGACCACCGGGACCGACCCCAAGATGGCCGATCTCCTCGAGATCGCGGCCGTCAAGGTCAAGGGCGGCAAGATCACGGATCGCTGGTCGACCCTGGTCAATCCGGGCCGCGCGATCGTCGGCAAGCAAATGCACGGGATCACGGATGCCGACGTCAAAAAGGCACCGAGCGCCGCGGACGCGGCCAAGCAGGCCATCAAGTTCATCGGCAAGTCCAGGGTCGTCGGCCACTCGGTCGGCTTTGATCTCGGGTTCCTGGAGGCGGCGCTCGCCGACGGGACGCACTTCGAGTCCGGCACCTACTTCGATACCCTGACGATTGCCCGCGAGGGCTACCCGGACCTCGAGAACTACAAGCTTGAGACCCTCTCCCGCTTCTTCGGGATTGAGCTGGCTCAGGCCCACCGGGCCGGACCGGATGCTGAGGCGACCGCGAACCTGCTGATCTGGTTCGGCAACGACCTGCCGGGCCGGCTCAAGGGCCTGCGCGAAGGTATCGCCGCCTCGATCCGCGCTACCCGCGGCGACGGCGACAGCAAGGCAATCGCTGAGGCGGCCCGCCGCGAGGCCCGTGTCAGCAAAGGCCTGTTCAGCCTGGTCAACAAGAAGACCGCCCGGCAGCTGGCCCTCGATGAGGGCATTCGGATGGACGGTCGCGGCCTGACCGAACTGCGTCAGATCTCGGTTGACGTCGGCCTTGTACCCCGAGCCCACGGCTCCGGCCTGTTCACCCGCGGCGAGACGCAGGTCCTGACCATCGCCACGCTCGGGTCGTCCTCGGACGTTCAGCGGATCGATACGATCAGCCCGAAGACCGAGAAGAAATACATCCATCACTACAACTTCCCGCCGTATTCGACGGGTGAGAACAAGCCGATGCGTGGCCCCAGCCGCCGCGACATCGGGCACGGCAACCTGGCCGAGCGGGCCCTCATCCCCGTGCTCCCGACGCACGAGGACTTCCCGTACGTCATCCGGCTCGTTTCGGAGTGCCTGTCGTCCAATGGCTCGACCTCGATGGCCTCGACCTGCGGTTCCACGCTCGCGCTGATGGATGCCGGCGTGCCGATCTCGGCCCCGGTGGCCGGCGCGGCGATGGGCCTGATCAGCGAGCCGGACGGCCGGTTCGTGGTCCTGACCGACATCCT
>JBKKBB010000053.1:0-3325 GCA_046714395.1 Candidatus Limnocylindrales bacterium
GCCGAAGCGCGATTGCCACGCGGATTCTGGGACCTGTCCCAGCCAACGTGCGAGGAGCTGTTCACCCTCCCGATACACGAAGGTGTAGGTGCGCCATAGGGGATGGTCGATGAAGTCGAGGCGCTGCTCGGCCCGCTCGGGAGTGTGCCGTCCGACGGTGACGAGGTAGTCGACCACCTCCGCCCGGGTGTGCCCGTCGGCGTGGCGGAGCAGCGCCGCGTTGGCGCTGATCCCGTGGAGCTGACGGCGCGCCCTGCCTACGAGCAGCTGCGTCGCCGCGGCCTCTCGGACCCCGGACGGATCCGTCGCGGGCCGAAGGCCGGCGACCCGGATCAACTCCTCGATCAGGGTTGCCTCGTCGGCTGGAGGAACCGCGAAGCGGTAGCCAAGGTCGGCGAGCCCCTCGTGGAGCAGGCACTCCGGCGTGTTGATGGATTGAAGCGTCAGCTCCGTCCGTCCCGCGCCATCGACCAGGCTGGCTTCCTTGATCGCGGACTCGAGATGGTGGCCCGGGTACGTCTCGTGGGCGACCAGATGGATGAGGTCGCCGAGGCGGACCGGCAGGTCGAGGTTGATCTCGACGCGCGATCGTCGGCCGCCTTCGTACCAGTTGTAGCCGGACCACGGCCGCTGCCGGACCATGGCGATGCGGAGCTTTTCTCCATCTGGGAGGCCGAATTGGTCCGCGGCTCGCGCCCGGAACACCGAGGCGAGGTGGTCCGCCAGCATAGGGACGCTGTCGGGATCGATGGTCATCGTCGAATCCCAGGCAGCCAGGCGATCTCCCAGGGGCAGCGAACCGGGCAGGAGGGCGTCCAGATCATCGGCCGCCGCGTGGAAGATCGTGTCGCTGAGCCTCGGCATCTCGTGGTCGAAACAGCGAGCCACGAGGGTCTCATACGGGATCGCATCCCCGGCGGCGTCGCGCGCCTGGGTCTCGAAGGCCACGAGTTGCGCGCGCAGGTATTCGCGCCGCGCTGGATCCGAGACCTCGTCGGACAGGCGGCCGAGGAGTTCGACGGCATCCTCGGCGAGGCGCCTCGGATCTCGCAGGGACTCCATGTCCGCCGCGGCTTTGAGATCCGCGGGCCCGTAATACGCATCGACGAGGCCGGGGCGATGCTGATCCAGGCGAAGAGCCAGCATCAGGTAGTCCCGCGCGATGGGGTCAGGGGCCGGCACGGACCGGGTGCCACCAACGGCCGGGACGCGTTCGATCACTGCGCTGCAGCGTCGCCGGTCTCGCCGACGAACGGCATGTTCTTTCGGCCGACGGCGTCGAGGCTCATCCGCAGAACCGCCGTTTTTGCCGCAGCCACCTCGCGAACGTAAGCACCCGTCTCATCGGTATCCATCGGCCTGCCGCGGACGACCTGCTTCGGGCGGCCCACCTGGAGCCACGACAGGTGATAACGATCCATGCTCCCCCAGGCCCGCGCCAGCAACTCGTCCGACAGTTGGAGCCACGTTCGGAGCGCATCGAAGGACGGGTTGGCCTGGAGGCGCACGCCCTCATCGATCAACTGGCTCGTCTGCGCGATGAGCTCGTCCCGGGTCACTGCGACCCGTCGCCGCGCATGAAGGCCTCGCGGTCGGCGCGCGCTTGCAGGGTCCGAGGGCCCGGTCGCCCGTCCCCGATGGGCTGGCCGTCGAATCTCGTGACCGGCAGGATGCCCGCGACGCTGGAGCACACGAAGGCCTCGTCCGCCTCAGCCAGTTGACGCGTCGTGAGCCAGTCCTCGACCGGCGTCAGCCCGACGCCCGGGGCCCAGGCAAGGACCCAACTGCGCGTGGTCCCGGGGAGGATGGCGCAGGCGAGAGCGGGGGTCGCCAGCTCGCCACCGCGAATGAGGACGATGTTGGCCGACGTCGCCTCTGACAGATGGCCATCAAGCGTCAGGAACAGTGCGTCGTCAGCGCCCGCGCGGCGCGCTTCGAGCCGAGCGTGAACGTAGTCTGCGCGACTGGTGGTCTTGAGGGCGACGAGTGGGTTCTCCGGGTCCCGCCGGATCGAGCTGACCACGAGATGCAGTCCGTCCGCGAGGTGCCCGGGCGGTGGCGGCAGAACGGGCCACGCCTGGATGACGATCGTCGGCACGATCCCGGCGGTGGGGGGGACCAGCCCACGTCCGCTGAACGATCCCCGGGTGACGGTCACGCGGATCGACGCGTCGTCCTCGGGACCCGCCAGGCCTTCGATTTCCAGCAGGCTCGTGATCCCGCGCGCGATCTGCGTCCCTGTCCCGACGGGGAGCTTGATGTCGAGGCCTTCGGCTGACCGCTGGAGCCGCACCAGATGCTCGCGAAGCTCCGCGACCCGCCCACCGCGAGCCCGCAGCGTCTCGAAAATCCCATCACCGAGCTGGAAGCCGCGATCGAACGCGGAGATGTGGGGGCCCTCGGCCGGAAGGATGCGGCCGTCCACCCAGACGTGCGCGGGCTCCCCAGCGCCGCTCGTCGTCATGACGACACCTCGCGGCTGCCGATCGCGGAAAGGGGCCCGCGGGCCTTGGCGACCGTTTCGTCCCATTCCTCGGCCGGGTCGCTGCGCCAGGTGATCCCACCGCCGACGTGCAGGGTGATGCGAGCGCCATCGGCGACGAAGGTCCGGATGAGGATGCTCGTCTGCATACCGCCATCGGCGCCGATCCAGCCCGCAGCCCCCGTGTAGGGGCCGCGCCGGACGGGCTCCATGCCCTCGAGGAGCTGCATGGCCCGGATCTTGGGCGCCCCGGTGATGCTGCCGCCCGGGAACGACGCGGTAAGCAGGTGAAAGGCGTCCATCCCAGGCGTCAACCGACCCGTCACCGTCGAGACCAGATGCTGAACCGCCGCTGTCCGCTCCAGCCGGCAGAGACGCGGCACGCGGACCGACCCGGGCAGGCAGACCCGCCCGAGATCGTTGCGCACGACGTCCACGATCATCACGTTCTCGGCGCGGTCCTTGTCCGAGGTCAGCAGCTCGCGTGCCAGGGCGCGATCCTCGGCGCGATTGCGGCCTCGGGGCCGGGTGCCCTTGATCGGGTCGGTGGCGACCCGGCCGTCGGGGGTCACCGACAGGAACGGCTCCGGCGATGCGGACAGGATCGCTCGTGGCGCGCCGGTGACCGGGCTCGAGCCAAGGTCGAGATAGGCCGCGAAGAGGGCGGGGTCACCGGTGCGGAGGCGACGGAAAATCGGCCAGGGGTCGCCCCGGAACGGCGCCTCGAGGCGTCGGGTCAAGTTGGCCTGGTAGATCTCGCCTCTCGCGATCTCCTGGCGGACCGTCTCGACGCCCGCCTCGAAGGCGGCGCGGTCCAGACCCGACCGGAATTCGAAGCCGGCC
>JBKKBB010000054.1:0-9681 GCA_046714395.1 Candidatus Limnocylindrales bacterium
AGGGAGCCCCCCGCTTTCTGGCGCGCCTGGCCGACGGCCGCCCGGACCGCGACTGGAACGCCCTGTTCGAACGGGCCAGGGTGATCGCCCACGCGATGCCGGAGGACGAGCAGGTGGAGTTGATCGATGCCCACCCGCGCCTCGGGGCGCCGGCAGCGGCGGTATCCGCGCTGTCATTCCGGGAACAGGGCTACGACCGGGAGGCGGCCGAACGCGCCGCCGGTTCCCTCGAGGACGAGCGACGTCAGGTTGCGGCGGATCTCGAGCGTCTCAACGCGGCTTACGAGGCCCGGTTCGGCTTCCGCTACTGTGTCCACGTGGCCGGGCGCCCGCGGGCGGCGCTGCTGCCGGACATGGCCGCAGCGCTCGATGCCGACCCTGCAGCGGAGCGGCACCGGGCCCTCGATGCGGTCGTGGACATCGCCATTGCCCGCCTTGCGGCGCTTCGCGGAGCGACGGAGTCGCCCGGCCGCATCGACGCGACGGTCCGACGGAGCGGCTGAGCCGATGGCCGGGAGCGGCGGGTCGATCGAGGTCCGGGGCGGAAGCCGGCCCGGGGCCGCCGAAGTCCTCACCCCGGCGGCGCTCGAGTTCCTGGCTGGACTCGAACGTCAGTTCCGCCCTGAGCGAGCAGCGCTCCTCGGCCGGCGCGAGGTACGGGCCGCGGAGATCCGAGCCGGGGCTGCACTCGACTTCCCGGCCGCAACGGCCGGTATCCGGGCCGACGACGCGTGGCGGGTCGCATTCACGCCGCCCGATCTGATGGATCGCCGGGTGGAGATCACCGGCCCGGCGGAGCCGAAGATGATGATCAACGCCCTGAACTCGGGCGCGCGCGGTTTCATGGCCGACCTGGAAGATTCGCTCTCGCCGACCTGGGCGAACGTCGTTGGCGCCCAGGCTGCCCTGCATGACGCAGTTCGGGGCACGCTGGCGTTCAGGTCGCCGGAAGGGAAGGCATACAAGCTGGGTGCGTCGCCGGCAGTGCTCTTCGTCCGGCCGCGCGGGTGGCACCTCGAGGAGCGACACGTCGTCGTCGACGGAACCTCGATGTCGGCGAGTCTGTTCGATGCCGGCCTGTACCTCTTCCATAACGCCGCGGAGCGGGTGGCTCGCGGGACGGGACCGTACTTCTACCTGCCAAAGCTGCAGTCGGCCCTCGAGGCGCGGCTCTGGAACGACGTGTTCGTGTGGACTCAGGCCGCGCTGGGCGTGCCGCTCGGAAGCATTCGCGCGACGGTGCTCATCGAGACCATCCATGCCGCCTTCGAGATGGACGAGATTTTGTGGGAGCTTCGGGATCACGCTTCTGGGCTCAATGCCGGCCGCTGGGACTACCTCTTCTCGTGCATCAAGACGTTTGGTTCCCGGGCGGATCGGGTCTTGCCCGACCGGGCCGCACTGACCATGACGGTCCCGTTCATGCGGGCCTACACGGAGCTGCTGGTCGCAACCTGCCACCGACGCGGGGCCCATGCGATCGGGGGCATGGCTGCGTTCATCCCGTCGCGTCGGGATGCTGCCGCCAACGCGACGGCCATGGCCGGGGTTCGGCAGGACAAGGAGCGCGAATCAGGCGACGGGTTCGACGGCACCTGGGTGGCCCACCCGGACCTCGTTGCGCTCGCGACCGAGGTCTTCGACGGCGTCCTGGGCGCGGCGCCGCACCAGAGGGATCGGCTTCGGGAGGATGTTGCGGTGACGGCGGCCCAACTGACGGACATCCGGGTCCAGGGGGCGCCGATCACCGAGGCGGGCGCGCGGCTCAACATCTCCGTGGCGCTCCGATACCTGGACGCGTGGCTGTCCGGGACCGGTGCGGCCGCCATCAACAACCTCATGGAGGACGCGGCCACGGCCGAAATCTCGCGATCGCAGTTGTGGCAATGGCGGGTCACCCGCGCGCTCTTCGACGACGGCCGGCCGCTCAGCGCCGAGCGCTACCGGCGCCTGCTCGACGAGGAGGTCGTGCGGCTTGGGATCGCGGGCCTCGACCATCTCGTCGAGGCAGTCAGGATCCTCAACGACCTGGTCCTGGCCGAGGATTTCGAGCCGTTCCTGACCTCCCGAGCCTACGAGCTGCTGGACTGATCCGGCGCGCGCGCTGCGGCGATGCGTCTGCGCCCCGCGTCTGCGCCCCGCGTCACTTCCTGACAGACAGCAGCCCCACGAGCCTTGGGCGCGGGCGTTGGCGCCTTGGTTCGGACACATGCCCATCCCGGCACCGTTTCTCATGATCGGCCAGTCAGCGCTGAGCGTAGGCGCGGGTGTCCTACGCGTTGGCGCGGCGCCAGGCCTCGCCCAAGGCCACGGCCAGTGTCGTCTGTCAGGAACCACAGGGCGGCCTGGCTTCTCGACGGATCACGCAACCAGCCGGCAACCTGGCGACCGTCGTTGGGGAATGCTGCGCGGAACAGTTCACGGTGTGCGGCCACGTGACGCCGATTCGTCCGCGAATCGGCGACAACAATCCAAGCGCCGGTGTTCCCGGGTCGCCAGCCGCGCTCGCGCGCGATTTCGGGTGCCAGTCGCCGCCGTCGATCCATGGTGCCCAGCAGCTCGTTGACGTCGACAAGCTCCGTCTTGAGCTCGACGATGAGCAGGGTCCGGCTCCGCGAGTACCAGGCAACAAGATCGATGACGCCTCGCTCGCCGAAGTAGTTGAACGAAACCTCGGGGACGACGTCCCAACCGGCGTTGCGGAGCCGACGCGCGACCTGCTCGCTCATCGCAGCATGGCGGCCATGCAGGAGCCGATCGAGGTCGCCGCCACGCCATCGCGCGACGACATCGATGCGAATCTCGAGGGCGGCAGCGGCCGCCCGGATCGAGCCCAGGGTGGCGGCATCCAGATGGCCGCGCTCAAGCAGGGAGTAAGCGGAAGTCGAAATGCCGGCCCGAACAGCCACATCTCGCCGTCGATCGTTCCGGCGCAGCCGGACGCGGCGGAACGCCAGGCCCACCCGTTGGTCATCCACCGCTCGACTCTGAGCGGGGACGCTTAGCGGGCACTCATCACCGGCCCCACGGGATCACGACCGGCCCCACGGGATGACGGCCGGGTCCACTGCACCGCCGGAGCGACAGGAGGGGTCAGCGGTCGCCGGCACCTTCGCGTTCGATGAATTGCCCGTACCCTCGCTCGCCGACGAAGGCACCATCACGGATCACGGCGCGGCCGCGGACGAACACGGATCGGACCGCACCGGTCACCTCGAGGCCCTCGTAGGGGGTGTAGTCGCTGGTGTGGTGCAGCTCGGTGGCGCGGATCGTACGTCGCGCGCTCGGGTCGAACAACACGAGGTCGGCGTCCTTCCCGACCTCGATCGACCCCTTCCGGCGCAGCCCGAACCGGCGGGCCGGCGTCGTCGCGAGGAGGTCCACGAGGCGCTCGACCGTGAGCCGGCCGCCGACCACGCCCGTGCCGTAGACGACCGCCAGCAGGGTTTCGATGCCCGGGGCTCCGTTGCTGATCCGATCGAACGGCACACCGCGCAGGGTGTCGCCTTTCTCGACGCCGGCACGATCCGGGACGTGGTCGGTCGCGACGAGGTCGAGGTCGCCGGCTGCCAGCCCATCCCACAGGGCGTCGCGGTCCGCGCCAGTTCGGAGTGGAGGCGAGATCACTACCTTGGCGACCTCCAGGTCGTCGGAGGCCAGATAGCGCTCGTCGGTCAGCGCCAGGTAGTGCGGGCACGTCTCGGCGGAGACGGGCAGCCCCATTGCCTTCGCCGCCTGCACGTGCCGGAGCGCGTCTGAGGAGGACAGATGAACGACATGCACCGGCGCATCGGCTGCTCGTGCGAATGCCATGGCCCGCGCGGTCGCCACGCCCTCCGCATAGGCAGGGCGCGAGGCGGCGTGGAAACGCGGCGCGGTCTCGCCGCGGGCCAGCGCCGCGGCCACGGCCGAATCGATCAGCACCGGGTCCTCACAGTGGACCTGGAGCATCCCGCCGCGCCGCCCGAGGACCTTCATCGCCTCGAATAGCCGGCGATCATCAAGCCGGAAATCGAAGACCATGAACGCCTTGGCCGTGGCGACCCCCGCATCGACCATGGCGGGCAGCTCCGCGATCGGGTCGTCCATCCGTCCGGAGATCGCCAGGCTGACGGCGTAATCCACCGCACTGTCGTTGCCTGTTGCCGCGCGCCACTCGCGAAGACCCCCGAGGAGCGAGCGCTCGGCCGCCCCCGACGACCCGGTGCCCGGGTTGTTGAAGGCGAGGAAGCTCGTTGTCCCCCCGAACGCGGCCGCGACCGAATCCAGGAAGAACCGGTCCGGCTCGGCATCGCTCGCGACCCGCGTGTGGGTGTGCACATCCACGACGCCGGGCAGAACGAGGAGACCGGATGCATCGACCACGTCGCGGGCCGTGGCCGCCATCCCACCGAGGTCGTCGGCGATGGCCGTGATCCGGCCACCCTCGGTGGCCACATCGGCCTGCCGCGAACCGGTGGCGGTGACGACCGTGCCGCCACGGACCAGGAGATCGGTCACCTGGCGGCCATGTCCAGCTACGCGAGTTCCTCGATCCTGATCCGCTGGGCCCCCTCCCAGAGCGTGCGTCTGCCGACCTCGCGCAGTCGATCCTGCCAGCCCTCGTCCGGCTCGATCGAGGCGAAGTGGTTCGCGGCTAGTTGCCCGACCTTTGATGTCGTCGTACAAGCGCCGTAGGGGAAGAAGATCTCGCACTCGCTGATCCCGCCCGGGTACATCGCGAGCACGCCCGGTGCCGGATGCGAGGTGTGGTTCTCGTAGTCGATGCCCGGTCGGAGGTCGCCGTACGGGATCCAGGTTGATTCGCCGGACCAACGGCAATGAATGAGCCGACTGTCGATCGGCAACATCCGCCGGATGGCCGTGATGGTCTGCGGCGCAGCCAATTCCCAGTGAGCGCTAAAGTGGAGGTCGTCGCCGACGGTGATCAGAAGATTTCCCATGCCTGGAGGATACGTGCCCAAGCGCACCTCGGGAACACCCTCTTCGCAGGACAAGGGACCGGTGGGCCCGACGATCTCGACGCATGTCCTCGACGCCCAGACGGGAGGGCCTGCGGGGGGTATCCACGTCAGCCTCTACAAGCTTGGTGAGGACGACCGGCCGATCCGGCTGACCCAGGCCCTGACCGACGATGACGGCCGAATTCGTGATCTGCTGGAGCGGCCGATGTCCGCGGGGGTGTATCGCCTCGAATTCAACCTGGCGGGACCGCGGGGGGCTGACGGCGCCGACGATCGATTCTTCCGCCGGATGAGCGTTGAGGTCCGGGTTGACGACGTGAGCCGGTCCTACCACGTCCCGCTCCTCCTGTCGCCTTTCTCGATGACAACCTACCGCGGCAGCTGAACCAGGTTCGAGCCATCGACTCCAGCGTTGTGCCACGCTAGGTGGCACGGCGGAGCATGAAGATCCGGGTCATGGAAGCCCGAATCGTTTCCCTCCCGAGCCGGCCCGATCCATCGATTCGCGTGGATGCGGAGCGCATCCTGGTGGACCGCCTGACCCTCCCGGACCCGGGCCTCGCGGCCTGGCTCGGGCAGCAGCCCGAAGAGGAGCGCGGGGTCATTGCAGAGCGTGCCCTGCGGATCGGCCTGACGGCGCTCCAATCGGTCGGCGTCACGATGAACCTGGATGCCGTCCGATCCGAGTTTGACCGGTTTGCCGCACAGAGCCGGGTGGCCAACGACCGCGCGGCCGAGGCGCTCGAGCAGGTGCTCCGTACCAATTTCGGCGACGGGGAGGGCCGGTTGCCGCGCACGCTCGAGGCATTCCTCGGGGATCGCGGAAAGCTCCAGTCGATGGTCGACGAATTGTTCGACCCGAAGCGTCGCGATTCCGCGATCGGCCGGATGTCGAGCATGCTCGAGACCTACTTCGACGGCGATGCATCGCGCCTCGCCGCGCTCCTGGACCCAACCCGCATGGGCTCGCCGCTCCATCAGTTCCGGAGTGAGATCGCCGCCGGCTTCAAGGCCATCGCCGAGAAGCTCGTCGCCCTCGAGGCGGCGAGTACCGCCCGGGCGGGCGAGCGCGCGAAGTCCACGGCGAAGGGTGGCGACTTCGAAACGCTCCTCGAGAGCATGCTCGGTGACATCGCTCGCGGGGCCAACGACCTCCTCGAGCGGACCGGCACGGACGCGGGCGACGCCGGGCGATCCAAGAAGGGCGACTTCGTCATGACCCTGGATCCGACCGTTGCACGTGGTGCCGAACTCCGGATCGTGGTCGAAGCGAAGGACCGCAAGGTCTCGGGCCGCGACATGCGAGATGAGCTCCGCGAAGCGCGGACGAACCGCGATGCGGCCGTTGGACTGGTCGTCTTCACCCCGCAGCACGCCCCGGCGGGCATCGCCCCGTTCGATGTTCGTGCCGGCGACGTCTACTGCGTGATCGACCCGGCTGATCCCGACTATCCGACCCTCGAGGCAGCCGTGCGCCTTGCGCGACTGCTCGCCCTGGCGAGCCTTCGCGAGCGCGAAACCGAAGTCGACGCCGAGGCGCTTGCGGAGGCATTGACCGGGATTCGCGAGCAGCTCGAGGCGGTCCGCACGATGAAGACGAACCTGACCCAGATCGGGTCGACGGCGAACGCCGTGGCCGGGGCAGTGGATCGGATGCGCGTAGGGATCCTCGCCCAGATCGTCCGGGCGGAGCGCGAGCTGGTGTCGCTCTCGGCCTGAAGTCAGCGCTGCCCGCGACCCTCGCGCAACCGCGCCACGGCTCTCTCGATCCTCCGCGCCCGGGTCTCGGCGGTCTTGCCGCCCAGCTCGAGGATTGCCTGAAAGCGCTTGGTTCGAATCTACGCGACCGGCCGGTCCCGCTGAGCCGCTTGCCGACGGGTGGTATCGTCTCGATCCGATCCGCCGGGTGTTCAGGACGAGGTACTGCTGTGGCGCGCGCGATGTGGAAAGGGGCCATTCAGTTCGGCCTCGTCACGATTCCGATCAAGCTCTACGTCGCCACCGAATCGCGCGCCGGCGTGAGCTTCAACATGCTCCATGCGGAAGACCTCTCCCGGATCCAGATGAAGATCTTCTGCCCGGTTGAAGAGGAGGTCATCTCCCGATCGGACACGGTCAAGGGCTTCGAGTACGCGCCGGGTGAGTACGTCGTGGTCACCGACGAGGACCTCGAGTCGCTGCCGCTCAAGACGGTCCGGTCCATCGAGATCGAGCAGTTCGTCGAGTCGGCCGAGGCGGAAATGCACACCCGCTTCGTCAAGCAGGCCTACTACATCGAGCCGGACAAGATCGGCCGCAAGGCGTTCGCGCTCCTGAAGTCGGTGCTCAGGGACAAGGGCCTGACCGCCATCTGCAAGGTCGTGATCAAGGATCGCGAGGCACTCGCCGCTCTGGATCCGTTCGAGAACACGATGGTCCTGTCCACGCTCTACTGGCCGGACGAGATCCGCGGCCTGGGCGAACTCGATCTTGATGCCGAAGAGCCCGAGATCAAGCCCGCGGAGAAGACCATGGCCGAGCAGCTCATCGGCGCGATGACGGGGTCCTTCGATCCAGGTCAGTATCGCGACGAGTACCGAACGGCCCTGATGCAGATTATCGACTCGAAGGTCGAGGGTCGCGAACTGGTCGCCGCGCCGCCGGCTGCGGAAACCTCGAACCTGATCGACCTGATGGCTGCGCTCGAGGCCAGCGTGAAGGCTGCGACAGCAGCTCGTGAGGCCGGAACGCCGCCGCCCGTCTCGGTGGCCGACGCCAAGGCGAGGAAGGCTGCATCTGCCGAGGGTGGCAAGCCGGTGCGCCGCCGCAAGAGCGCCTGACGCCCCGGACGCAGTCGACCTAATCACGGATGCCGCTCGAGGAATATCGGCGCAAGCGCCACTTCGGGCAGACCCCGGAACCAGCCGGCGCCGCCGCGGTCGACGCTGGGTCAAGTGGCCGCTTCGTCGTCCAGCGGCATCGCGCCACCCGCCTCCATTACGACTTCCGCCTCGAGATCGGTGGCGTCCTCGTGTCGTGGGCCGTGCCGCGCGGGCCAACGCTGGATGCAAGCGCCCGGCGTATGGCCGTCCACGTCGAAGACCACCCCATCGAATACCTCGACTTCGAGGGCGTGATCCCAAAGGGCCAATACGGCGCCGGTGACGTGATCGTCTGGGACTGGGGCACCTGGCAGGCCGAGCCGGAGACGCCCGACGGCGCGCGCGGCGTGTCGGACGGCGAGCTGAAGTTCCGGCTCGAGGGCCACAAGCTCAACGGCCGCTTCACGATCGTGCGGACCAGCGGGCGCGACCGGAGCAAGGCAGGCCGGGCCGTGGATCCGAGCGCGCGCCCATTCGAGGACGACGAGGCGGAGCAGTGGCTCCTGATCCGCAAGCGGGATGAACAGGCTTCGCGGGGTTGGGATGCGGAGGACCATCCGCGGAGCGTCAAGACCGGCCGTACGAATGACGAGGTCCGCGACCAACGCGATGCGGTCTGGGTGAGCGAGGCCCCGGCCGCAACAGCGCAGATCGACCTGTCGGCCGCCGTCGAGGCGCCGATGCCTGGATTCATCGAGCCGATGGCGGCGACCCTGGCCGATCGCGCGTTTCGCGACGAGGACTGGCTGTTTGAAGTCAAGTGGGACGGCTATCGGCTGCAGGCGGCGGTCCGAGAGGGCAAGGTCCGGACGTTCACGCGCAGCGGAAAGGACGGCGACACGTACTTCCCGCGCCTGCTCGCCCCGGCAACCTGGATCGAGGCACGCGAAGCCATTGTGGACGGCGAGGTCGTGGCGATCGGGGATGGCGGGCTGCCCGACTTCGCCTTGCTCCAGGAGCGGATCGGGGTCAAGGGCAGTGACGGACGCGCCGCGCCGGAACTCGTGTTTCAGGCATTCGATCTGCTCTATCTCGACGGGCGGTCGCTGCTGGCCGTGCCGCTCGAGGACCGCAAGCGCCTCCTTCGTTCGGTGATCCGGGAGAGCGCGCGGGTGCGCTTCGCGAGCCATGTGGAGACCGAGGGCGTGGCCTTCCTCGAGGCGTGCGCAGCGCAGGGTCTCGAGGGTGCCATCGCCAAGCACCGGCGCTCTCGCTACGAATCGGGCACCCGGTCGCGCGCCTGGCTGAAGCTCAAGATCCGCCCTGAGCAGGAACTGGTGGTCGGCGGCTGGACGCCCGGGGAGGGCAGTGCCAGGGACCTCGGGGCCCTCGTCGTCGGGCACTTCGAGCGCGACGCGAACGACAGCGTGCCGCGACTTCGCTTCGCCGGCAAGATCGGATCGGGCCTCAGCGCAAGGGCCAGGAATGAGCTTCGCGAGCGTCTGACGGACCTCGAGGTCGAGCTGCCGCCATTCGATCCACCGCCGCCGCAGGACTACAAGGGTCGTTGGGGCGGGGATCTCGCAAGGGTTCGCTGGGCGCGGCCGGAACTCGTGATCCGGGCCGAACTCGGTGGCTGGAGTCGGGACGGAATCGTCCGCCAGGGCTCGTTCAAGGCGATCGAGATCGGTCGGGATCCCCTCGGGGTCACGCGCGAGCGTGCCGTCGAGACAGCGGTCGCCATCCGGGCCGTCGAGGCCGAGCATCCGACGATTCCGGGAGTACCCCCGCCCACCGCGAATGCCCTGCACGTGCCGACCGGCCAACCGGCCACCCATCTTCACCCCTGGGCATCCACACCCCAGGAGCTGGCGGCGCTCGATGCCCTGGGGCGGGAGGGCGTCTGGAGTGTCGGG
>JBKKBB010000055.1:0-8539 GCA_046714395.1 Candidatus Limnocylindrales bacterium
GCCCCCAGCGTCATTTGCTGCACTTGGCGCGCCTCAACGCCACCCACGACAAGGTGAGCACGCGTGTCTGAGCACGGGATGAGGTCATCGGAGCGCGGCAGCGACGCCGCCACGGAACTTGCGGCCGCCGGCGCGCAGCTTATGGACGCAGAAGCCCAGGATTTGACGATGCCAGCATCATCGGGCGCCGCAACGTGCCCCGGGCGCCGCCCTCGAATTTCGCCATTGGCGCTGGCCCGGGACGGGCGACGGGCCTGCCGCGTACCCTGCGAGCATGCGCATTCTCGTCACCGGCGGCGCCGGATATGTCGGTTCAGTTTCCGTCGAACGTCTCCTCTCGGCCGGACATGAGGTCATTGCCCTGGACGACCTCTCCACGGGCCATGCCGCCGCCGTGGTGCCGGGAGCTCGGTTCGTTCAGGGCTCCTTCGGCGACCGCGAGGCGATGGCCGCGCTGCTCCGAGACGACCGCGTCGACGCGGTCCTCCACTCCGCCGCAAAGTCGCTGGTCGGGGAGTCGATGCGCGATCCGGCCGCGTACTACGGCCATAACGTCGCGGGCGGCGTTGCCCTGCTCGATGCGATGCGGGACGCCGGCGTGGATCGGATCGTCTTCTCGTCCACCGCCGCCGTCTACGGCGTCCCGGAGGCAAGCCCCATCCGCGAGGATGCTGCGCTCCGACCGATCAACCCGTACGGCGAGACGAAGCGCTCATTCGAGGGCGCGATGGCCTGGTACGGGTCGGCCTACGGGTTACGCAGTGTCAGCCTCCGCTATTTCAACGTGGCGGGCGCCACCGAGGCGAATGGGGAACGCCACGATCCCGAGACACACCTGGTCCCCAATGCCCTCGCCGCCGTCGAGGGCGGTCCGCCGCTGACGCTCTATGGAGATGACTATCCCACCCCGGACGGGACGCCGATCCGGGACTACATCCATGTCATGGACCTCGCGGACGCCCACCTGGCCGCGCTCGAAGCGACGGCCGCTGGAGACGCGCGCACCGATTCCGCGCTCGTCTGCAACCTCGGCAGCGGCGGCGGGTTCAGCGTGAGGGAGGTGCTCGCCGCGACAGCGCGAGTGGTCGGTCGGCCCGTGCCGCATGCGATCGGGCCGCGCCGGGTCGGCGATCCCCCGGTGCTGGTGGCGGCGATCGATCAAGCTGCGGACGTGCTCGGCTGGCGGCCCCTACGGTCGACGCTCGACGCGATGATCGGTTCGGCCTGGGCGTGGCGGCAGAGCCACCCGGCCGGCTACGAGGCCCCGGCGAGTCGCTAGCGCGGTTCCATGGACGACGCACCCGGAGCCATTCGATCCGGTGGCGGCGTGGCGCGGTCGTCGAGCTCGCCGGAACCCGACCACTCGTCGGACACCGGCCGGATGAGCCAGGCGCCAATGAGCATCGTGACCAGCAGGCTCAGGACGGCCAGCTGATAGGCACCGTTGCCGAGCGTATCGAACGTCCAGAGCAGGATCAGCCCGTACAGCAGCTGGCCGATGACCTGGGATCCCTTGCCGACCAACCCGTACAGACCGAAGAATTCGCCAAGCTGTGCGGGTGGTGACAGCCGCAGCATGAACACGCGGTCGGCCACCTGGACGCCGCCGAGACCGCTCCCGAGAATCGCGCCGGCAACCAGGAACAGGCCGATCCCGACGGCGCCGCCGATCCCGATCGAGATTCCCCCGACCACCAGGCCGACGGCCCACGAGAACAGGACGAGCATCAACGTCCGCTTCGGACCCCAGGTGTCCACCAGGCGCCCCCAGCCGAAGCTCGCCGCGACCGCGACCACGGTCAGGCCGAGGAGCACGAGGTTCGCGACGGTCGGTGTCATGCCCATCGCGTGGACGGTCACCACGCTCATCACCACGATCACCGTGTTGACAGCATCCGAGTAGAAGAACCGACCGAGGAGGAAGCGGCCGAGTCCGGGAACCGCCCGGGCATGCTCGATCGAACGGAACACCTGGCCGAAAGAACCGGTCAGGTCGGCCCGGGACAACCTCTCGCCCGTCGGTGATTCCTTGACGAAGACGAAGATCGGGATCGCGAACACCGCGAACAGCACCGAGGCGAGGCGGAACCGGTCCTCGACTGGGACATCGAAAAGGAAGATTGCGAGTCCCGAGACGATCGTGCCCATATACCCGACGCCCACCCCGATCCCGGACAGCGTTCCGCGACTGGCGGCGTGGCTCACGGTCCGGAGCGTGGTGTCGTAGTAGATCAGCGAGGCCTGATAGGCGAAGTTCGCCACGATGAACAGCACCAGGCCACCGGTGGCCCCGATGTCCGCGATGAAGCCGGTCGCTCCGACGCACAGCGCCGTAAAGGCGAGCAGGAAGGGCAGCCGTTGACCGCCGCGATCGGACAGCGCCCCGAGGATCGGGGAGACCATCGCGTTGAGCCCGACGCTGGCCACGATGCCGATGCTCAGCAGGAAATTGCCGTCCCGCTCGCCGAACTGCCCGGTCTCGGTCAGCCACAGCCCGATCGCCCCGGAGACAACGACGAAGCTGAAGATCGTGTTGGCGAAGTCGTACATGGCCCAGGCCGCCGGCACGCGGGCCTGACCGGACGGCGTGAGCACGGCGAGGCGCTGCATCAGGTGGATCTCCAGATCGTTGGACCCGCTTGGGACGCGGCCGTCAGATCGACCGTGGCGGCCGACCAAACCGGATCATAGACCGGCCGCAGGGGTCCAGAACGCCGAGATCGCGACCTCTTGAACGTGGCGGTACGATGCGGCCATGCGAACCGCCGCGGGCACCGTCAGACCGGCAGACCTGAAACCGATGCCCTACGGCCGGACGAGCTTCCGCAGCGTGAAGGACGGAATCTGGGAGCCGTTGTGGGCCGGACGTCGCGTGCTGGTGGATGTCTTCGGGCGGGACGTCGCGATCCGGGATGAGATGGGGAAAGCCGTCGAGGGCTTCAACCTGCTGCGCGACGCTCTGCGTGAGGCTGCCCTCGCCGACGAACTCGTGCTCGATGGCTACCTGCTGCCGGCGCCCTTGCGTGACACGACCGGTCTCGAAGCCGTCATCGGGCTCGATGCGGTCCAGTCCGCCGGCCAGATCGGCCGTCAGTTGCTCGTCGGCAACAGCGGCACTGCTCGCCGCGATGCCATCGAGGCCGCGAGCCTGCGGAGGGTCGCCGTACCGTCCACGTCGCCGACGGCCTTCGTCGCGGTCGACCTGCTCTGGCTGGATGGTGAGTCGCTCATCGATGTGCCCCTGGCCGAGCGGAAGCGGCTGTTGGATGGCGTGATGATGGAGCGCGACGTCGTGCGCCTGACCGTCGCGGTCCGGGCCCCGGTCGAGGCGTGGTACGGGCAGTGGCGCGCGCTCGGGTTTCGTGAGGTCGCGGTCAAGGCGGCCAACAGCCGATACACGCCGGGGGCGCCCAACGGCGAGTGGGCAACGGCCCTGATCCCCAAGGGCTGAGGGCCCTCGAGGCGCCACTGGGGGTCGGCGCTGGCGGCCGGTCGGCGCGACGGATGGTAGGGTGGCACATGCCCCAAGCGATGCTGACACCGGCGATCCGCGAGCAGATCGCCCGCCTCGACCGGGCGGACATCATGGTCGGGATTCCCAGCTTCAAGAACGCCGCGACCATCGGTTACGTGGTACACGCGGCACAGGCCGGCCTGGTCCAGTACTTCCCGGACCTCCGGCCGGTGGTGGTCAACTCGGACGCCGGATCGCCCGACGGGACCCAGCGCGTCGTCGTCGAGACCGAGCCGCCCGACTACATCGAGGAGATTCTCCTTGTCCGGCCGACCAACAAGCTGGCCCGGGTGTCCTTGACCTACCCCGAGATCGATGGCGTCGGCGGCAAGGGAGCCGCGCTTCGCACGATCTTCGAGATCGCCGCGGCGCTCGAGGTGCAGGCCCTCGTCGTCGTGGATTCGGACCTGCGGTCCATCCTGCCCGAATGGGTCGAGCTGCTCGCCGGACCCATCATCAAGGGCGGCTACGACTTCGTGGCGCCGCTCTATTCCCGCTACAAGTACGACGGGACGATCACCAACACCGTCACCTACCCGCTGACCCGGGCTCTCTACGGACATCGCATTCGCCAGCCGATCGGTGGTGACTTCGGGGTCAGCGGCGATCTGGTCAAGCACTACCTCGAGGCGGACGACTGGACCGACGACGTCAGCAAGTTCGGGATCGACATCTGGATGACGACCACCGCACTGGTCGGCGGGTATGCGATCTGTCAGGCACGCCTTGGTTCCAAGGTCCACGACCCCAAGGACCCCGGCTCGGATCTCGGCCCGATGTTCCGTCAGGTCGTCGGGACGATTCTCCGCCTGGCGGTCCGCCATGCCGACCGCTGGAAGGACACGCGGAGCAGTCACGAGGTCCCGTCCTACGGGTTCGAACGCCTCGCCGACCCGCCCCCGCTGGACGTCAACACGGTTCGCCTCGTGACGGAATTCCACACCGGGTCGCTTACCCTCGCCGATACTTGGCGGGGCATGTTCGCGCCGGCCAACGCCGGGGCCATCCTCGAGCTGGCCGCAGAAGCCGGACGCCTTGGCGACACGGCTCGCGCCAGGCTGGACATGGACGCGCCCGGCGCCGCGACCCCGACGACCGCCCAGATGGCTGCGTCGCTGTCCGAATTCCACTTCCCGGACGACCTCTGGGCGCGCACCGTCTACGACATGGTCGTGGCAGCCCGCCGGGACCCGGACGGCGTGGATCGCATGGTCGCCGCCTTCGTGCCGGTCTACTTCGGGCGAGTGGCCAGCTTCATCATCGAGAACCGCGACCTGACCACGGACCAGGCCGAGGAGCGGGTGATGCGCCAGGCTCGTGAGTTCGAGCTCCTGAAGCCGTACCTCATCGACAACTGGCCCACCGACGAGTGAGCACCGAGCCGCTCCCTGCGCGCATCCTGATCCCGGTCGCCAACCCGACGACGGCCGAGGAACTGATCGGCCTCGGGGCCGATCTGCTCGACGCCCGGACCGGGGAGCTGACGGCACTCGGCATCGTGGAAGTCCCGGAGGGCATGGCGCTGTCCGAGGGAGCGACCAGGGCGCGGCATGCCCGCCGGCTCCTGCAGCGGGTCCTCGACTTCGCGCCCGAGGGCACCCCGATCCATCCGATCGTCCGGATCGGCCGCCACGCCGCCGAGGGGATCGTGGAGGCGGCCGCCGAGATGGACGCGGACCTGCTGGTCTTCGGCTGGGGCGGCAAGGCTGGGGGACGGGACGGGACTGCGGTTCCCTTCTCGCCGACGATCGATGAGGTCGTGCGAGACGCGCCCTGCGACATCGCCATCGTGAAACAGCGCGGAGCGCGGGAGATCAAGCGGATCGTCGTTCCGGTCCGCGGCGGGCCCCACGCCGAGCTGGCCATGCGCTTCGCCAACGCCATCGCCCTCCGCCGCGGAGCGGAGCTGGTGGCGCTGCACATCGTGCCGCCTGGCATTACGATCGCCGTCCGCGCGCAGGCCGAGCGTGCCCTGCAGGCCTTCGTCCGCCAGCACACCACCGTACCGGCAGAGACCGTGGTGCGTGAGGCCGCCAACGTCCGGAATGCGATCGTCAAGGAGGCGGATCGAGCCGACCTGGTGGTCATGGGCGCCGCGGCGGCGCCGACCTCCGGCGACGTCTCGGTCCATCTGTTCGGGGCGATGCCCGAGGCCATCGCGACCCGCTCGAAGTCCACCGTGGTCGTGGTCAAGACGCGTGAGTCGATCGGCCGTCAGACGTTCGAGCAGCTGGCGTCCCACGCCGAGACGCTGGCAGCCGCCGACCGGGCCGCCGAGGAGGCCCGCGCCGTTCCGACCAGGGTGGATCGCTGGTTCGGTGAATCGAACTTCCACTACAGCGAATTCTCGGACCTGCGTCGGCTGACCCAGCTCAAGGAGAAGCAGGGGCTCACGGTGAGCCTGGTCCTGCCGACGCTCAACGAAGAGGAGACGATCGGCCCGATCGTCCGTCGGGCGATGCGCGACATGGTCGGACGGATCCCGCTCCTGGACGAAGTCCTGGTGATCGACTCGGCCTCGACGGATCGAACCCGCGAGATCGCCGAGGCCGAGGGCGCCCGGGTCGTCCAGCACCCCGACGTCCTGCCTCGCTACGGATCGTTTCACGGCAAGGGCGAGGCGCTCTGGAAGTCCCTCCACGAGACGTCGGGCGACATCGTGGTGTGGGCCGACACCGACGTTCGGAACTGGCACCCGCGGATGGTCTACGGCACCCTCGGGCCGCTCCTCCACGAGCCTCGCCTGCAGTACGTCAAGGGGTACTACCAGCGCCCGATCGTGGAAGGCGGGGTCCTGCGCGAGGGCGGTGGCGGCCGGGTCACCGAGCTCGTCGCCCGTCCCCTGATCAACCTGTTCTACCCGGAGCTGTCCGGCTTCATCCAGCCGCTCGCCGGCGAGTACGCGGGCCGCCGGTCCATCCTCGAGCAGCTGTCCTTCTTCACGGGGTACGCAGTCGAGATCGGCCACCTGATCGATATCTCAGAGCGCGTCGGGATCGAGGGGCTCGGACAGGTGGACCTGGATCGTCGAGTCCACCGGAACCAGGAGCTCGAGGGGTTGTCCCGGATGAGCTTTGTCATCCTCCAGGCCGTCATGAAGCGACTCGAAGAGCGCCGCAAGGCGCGGCTCTTCGCGGAACTCGGCTCAACGATGAAGCTGCCGCGCTCCGGACGTGGCCGCCTGTCGCTCGAGGTCATCGAGCTGGCCGACATGGAGCGCCCCCCGATCGTCCGCATCCCCGAGTACCTCGAACGGCGCGAGCTGGGGCACCAGCTGCGATCGAGCACGTGAGCGGCTCCGGCGAATGAGCGCCCCTTGGCCAGCCTGCTGGCCACGTTGAGGCCACCGATGCTGCCCCCAGCATCAAATCCCGGTCTTGTCGGCGACGAGCCGACACGCTGCGGCGGCGCGTGGTCCACCGGCGGCGGCCCTCACGCTCGGCGGCCGGTGGCGGATCACCTGGGTCGTCTCGCCGGCCTGGGTTTCCACTGCCTTGGGGCCGCCCTTAGCCCCGATTTGATGCTCCCAGCGGAATCGGCGATCTGATCGTGCTGGATCGGGACGCTGTGCGGGACGCGGGTCGCGCCCCACGACGCCACGACGGCTCGCTCGCCGTCCTCATCGCGCCCGATTCGTTCAAGGGCTCGCTCACCTCGGTGCAGGTGGCAGAGGCACTGGCCGCGGGCTGGCGGAGCGTCCGACCGGGCGACGAGATCACGCTCGCGCCGCTCGCCGACGGCGGCGAAGGCACGCTCAATGCGATCGCCGCGACTGGTGCCTGGGCGTGGCAAGAGGTCGAGGCGGCCGATCCAATCGGGCGTCCGGTTACCGCGCAGTGGCTGCGATCCGCCGACCGCGCGCGTGCCTGCGTCGAGCTGGCCAGCGCGTCTGGGCTGTCTCGATTGTCGATAGCGGAGCGAGATCCGTACGGCGCTTCGACCCTCGGCACCGGGGAGGTGATCCGGGCCGTCCTGGACGCAGGCATTCGCCACATCGTCCTCGGGATCGGCGGAAGTGCGACCACCGATGGCGGTCGGGGGATCCTCGAAGCGCTAGGAGCGACGGTGATCGTCCACGGAGACGGCACGTTCGAGATCAATCTTGGTGGCCTCGATTCACGGCTCGCAGAGGTGGAGTTGTGGATTGCCTGCGACGTCACCAACCCGTTGCTCGGCGAGCATGGAGCCGCCACAACCTACGGCCCCCAGAAGGGGGCGAGCCCGGCGGACGTCGGACGCCTCGATGCTCGTCTGGAACGCTGGGCCGACGCGCTCGAAGCGACGACCGGGCGATCGGAGCGCGACACAGCGGGTGCGGGGGCCGCCGGCGGGACGGCCTTCGGCCTGCTCTGCCTCAAAGACCGCTTCCGGATGCTCGAGCTGGCGCCGGGCGTCGACCTCGTCGTCCACGAGACCGGCCTCGGCGCCATGCTCGCGGGGTCCGACCTCGTGATCACCGGCGAGGGTCGGATCGATGCGCAGACCGCGTTTGGCAAGACCGCCCTCGGCGTCGCCCGGCTGGCCCAGGCTGCCGGTGTCCGCTGCATCGCAGTGGGTGGCGGCGTGGAGCCGGAGGGAGTGGCGGCGCTTGCACGCTTCAGAGCAGCGGTCGTGCCGGTATGGGAGCAGCTCGTGCCGGTCGAGGTAGCGATGGCGGCCGGCGCCGCGCCGCTCGTGGAGTGCGGGGAGAGGATCGCCAGAGCGGTGGACGGTCGATTGGTCACACCCAAGCGCAACCCCGGGAGCGATCGGATCAACATCCGTTCACACTTCGATGACCCGATTCCCGAGGGGGATCCCGACTACATGCACCCGGGCGATCCGATGCGCGACCTCCCCAAGTGATGCCGACGGCGTCGCCCAGGAAGACGCCGAAGCACAGGCGCCGCGCGCCGGATCCCGTCAAGGCGTGGGCCAGGAAGCTGGAACGGACGCGGCCCAACCTGGTTCGTGACGTCCTCGACGGACTGGCCTCCATCCACGGGCACCCCTCCTGGGAGCGTCGCCTGGACCCAACCAGTGAGC
>JBKKBB010000056.1:0-13654 GCA_046714395.1 Candidatus Limnocylindrales bacterium
GCCACGCCCACCCGCGTGTGGTGGCTGCCGTCCAGGCCCAGGCTGCGAAGCTCCTGCATGGTCAGCAGAATATCGTCTACCACGAGCCCGGGCTGCGGCTGTATCAGCGCCTGGCCGGCCTCCTTCCCGGCGGCCCGTGGGGTGCGTTCCTGTCCAACTCCGGCGCCGAGGCGGTCGAGGCAGCCGTCAAGCTCGCGCGGGTCGCGACAGGGCGGCCGGTGATCATCAGTTTCCGCGGCGGATTCCACGGACGGACGGCGCAAACGATGGCCCTTACCACGGCCAAGGACGTCTACCGCGCCGCGTTCGAACCGCTCCCCGGCAGCGTGTACCACACCAAGTTCCCGTACTGCTATCGCTCCTCCGGCGGCGCGCACGCGCCCGACGCGCAGTGCTCGTGCGATTGGGAGGCGGAACTGGACCTGCTCTTCCACCAGGTCATCTATCCGAGCCGGGTCGCCGCGATCATCGTGGAGCCGGTCCTCGGCGAGGGCGGCTATGTGGTACCACCGCCCACCTTCCTGCCGCGCCTCCGCGAGATCACCCGCAAGCACGGCATCCTCCTGATCGCCGACGAGGTCCAGACCGGCTTCGGGCGAACCGGCGAGCTGTTCGCGGTCCAGCACTGGGGCGTTGAGCCGGACATTCTCGTGATGGCCAAAGGCATCGCGTCCGGGCTTCCACTCTCCGGGATTCTCGCCCGGACCGAGATCCTCGATTCGTTTGCTCCAGGGACCCACGGCGGCACGTACGGCGGCAATGTCGTGTCGTGCGCGGCAGCCCTCGCCACCCTCGACGTGATCGACGACGAGGACCTCGTGGCAAATGCGCGCGCTCGCGGTGCACAGTTCGTCGGCGGGCTGCGAGAGCTGCAGGCAGACCACCCGGTCATCGGTGACGTCCGCGGCCTTGGCTGCATGATCGCCATGGAGCTCGTGGAGCCGGACGTCGGAGACGGACGAGTCCCCGACCCCGATCTCACCAGACGGGTCATCGCCGAGGCCCTTGAACGCCGGCTGATCGTGTTGTCGGCAGGTTCCTACGGCAACGTGTCCAGGATCATCCCGCCGCTCGTGACCACCGCCGACGAGGTGGACCTTGCGCTGTCGATCCTCGAGGACAGCCTCAAGGCGGCCGAGGCATGACCGATGCAACCGATCCGATGGATCGCCTGCCGGATGCGGCACGGGATCGTCTCGACCGGTTCGCAGACGCGTTCCAACTCCTGGACAGCGACCTCTACTCGGTCTTCGCCGCGTCTTCCCATGACCCGGACGACCGCATGGCGGCTCTGGCACGAGTCCAGGACCTGATCGGACGAGGTTCACGCCGGGTCGGCGTTCTGGCGGCGCTGGGGGAGTTCCGCGAGTTCGCGGTCCGGTCCGCGACGGAGGCGCTGGGCGGTTCCAATGCCGCGCTCCTGACCCGCACCAACGTCGCGACGCCCGAGGATCGAGTCAGATTCCTCGCTTCGCTCGAGCTCGCGGTCGTCACCGTGATCTTGTGGGATGAGATCGAACCGGATGAACGATCGCAGCTCCTCGGTCCCTGGGAGGAGATGGCGATCCAGGCGGCCGAGCCGGCCTGACCATGGCGACGCGAGAGGCACCAATTCATGCACAGCGCTTCCGCGTCCTTCCAACGACGGATGCGCGCTGGCCCGACGTGGTCACGCTGCTGGGCGGCAGCACCGAACGAGGGTGCTGGTGCCAGGCTTGGCGTGGATCGTCTTCCGCCCTCGGTTTCACGGGGCCCGCCGCCAACCGGGATGCCCTCCGGGCGCAGATTGTCGCGGGAGACTTTGCGCCCGGGGTGATCGCGTATCTCGGCGCTGATCCCGTCGGCTGGTGTGGGCTCGGTCCGCGCGCCGCCATGCCGCGCCTCGTCAAATCCCGGACTATCCCGACCATCGACGACGCGCCGGTCTGGTCGATCGGCTGCTTCGTCGTGCGGCCCGGCTATCGGCGTCGTGGGGTGGCACGGGCGTTGCTCGCGGGCGCCATCGACTACGCACGGAGTCGGGGTGCACCAGCGATCGAGGCCTATCCGATCGATCCGGACGGGGCCCGGATCTCGACCTCGCAGGGTTTCGTCGGCTTCGCCTCGATGTTCGAAACAGCTGGATTCCGGCGCGTCGCCCTGACCGCTGGGCACAGTGCCGGACTGCCGCGCTGGCTGATGCGCCTCGACCTCGACTGATCAACCGGCCCGGTCAGTGGCGGTCAGCCGCCGATGAGGGTAGCCCTGACCGTGTCGTGGAGAACGCCGTTCGTGGCGAGAGTGGTCCCACCGTCGAAGATTCGGCGGCCCTGGAAGTCGGTGACGCGGCCACCAGCCTCCTCGACCAGGACCACTGGTGCCGCCGCATCCCAGATGGATAAGCCGACCTCGACCATGACTTCGGCAGCACCCTCCGCCACGAGCGAGTAGCCCCAGAAGTCGCCGAACCCTCGCTCGCGCCAGGATGCCTGGAGCAGTGCGCTGAACCCAGGCGCGTCGCCGGTCGCGATGAGGTCCTGCGTGCCCGCATAGAGGACGTGCGCGTCCGCAATATCGGAGATCGCGGTCACCCGCAACCGGCGGGGGGCTCCACTTCGATCGAGCCCGGCCATCGGACCGGCGCCCCAGGCTCCCCCACCCCGCCACGCGAACCAGCGACCGCCGAGGGCCGGCGCCGAGACGACCCCGGCCTGGAGTTCGCCGTCGCGCTCCACCCCCAGCAGCGTGGCAAACACCGGAACGCCCCGCAGATAGTTGTGCGTTCCGTCGATCGGATCGACAAACCAGCGCACGGACGCGTTGCTGCCATCCGAGCCGTACTCCTCGCCGACAACCCCGTGCTCGGGAAAGGCGTCGACGATCCGCTCGCGGAGCAGCCGCTCAACGGCGGTATCCGCCTCCGTCACGAAGGATCGATCAGGCTTTCGCGTCGTCTCAGGGGCCTGCCGAAAGTGCCGCAGCGCGATTTCGTCCGCGGCGTCGCACCAGCCGAGGGCGGTTTCCACCCAGCCGCGAAGCTCGGCATCCGAGCCGCGCCGGAGCGAGGCACTCCAGTCCGGGCCGAATTGTGCCCCGGAACGATCGCTCATGACCGGATCCTCGATCCGTCTGGGTCCCAGAGCGGCTCACGAGCAACCTCGAAGCCGATCCATTCCCCGAAGATGTCCACCTCGCCTCGGGTTCCGATCGCGCCGCTATCCGGGGGCAAATAGGCATACGCGATCGACTTTTCGACCGCGAAGCCATAGCCGCCGCTCGTGACGCGGCCGACAATGTGTCCGCCGATCCTCACCGGTTCGTTGCCGAGCGCGACGGACCGTGGATCGTCGAGGACCAGGCAGCGCAGCCGCTTCTTCGGTCCTGCCGCCTTCGCGGCCATCAGCGCATCCCGGCCGATGAACTCCGAGCCCTTGTCGAGACGCACGGCGAATCCAAGACCCGCCTCATATGGCGTCTCTTCCGGGGTGATGTCGCTGGACCAGACGCGGTACCCCTTCTCGAGCCGAAGGGCATCGATGGCGCGATACCCGCAAGCCACAAGGCCATGCGGCGCACCGGCCGCCCAGAGGGCATTCCAGAGCGCCCTGCCGTACTCGGCCGGCGGGTAGAGCTCCCAGCCGAGTTCGCCGACGTAGGTCACCCGCAACGCGAGCACGGGGATCTCCGCGATCGTGATCTCGCGCGCCGTCATGTAGGGGAACCCGGCGTCGGAGACGTCATCCCTCGTCAGTGGCGCGAGGATGTCCCGGGCCCGCGGACCCCACAGGCCGAAGCATGCTCGGGCGGAGGTGGCGTCACGAACGCGGACGCTGCCGTCGTCGGGGAGGTGCTTCCGGATCCAGCCGAGATCGTGGTTCCCGAACGCGGTCCCGGTGACGATTAGAAACCGATCTTCTGCGAGCCGCGTGACGGTGAAGTCGCATTCGATTCCGCCGCGCCGGTTCAGCATCTGCGTGTAGACGATGCTCCCGACCGGCTTGTCGATGTCGTTGTCGCACAGGTATTGGAGATAGGCCAGCGCACCCGCGCCCTCGATCTCGATCTTGGCGAAGCTCGATTCATCGAACAAGCCAGCGTTCTGGCGCGTTGCCAGCGCCTCCGCCCCAATGGCCGGGCTCCAGTGCTCGCCGGCCCAGCCACGCGGCCGCAGGGCGTCGAGCGACGCCCGATCCGTGACGCCGGCGCCCGCCTCATTTGGAATGAACCAGTTGGGTCGTTCCCACATCGACTTCTCGCCGAAGACGACGCCCAGCGCCTTGAGCTCGTCGTACGCCGGCGAGATTCGCAGCGGCCGCGCGGCATGCCGTTCCTCATTCGGATAGTGGATGTCGTAGTACGTGGCGTAGTTCTCATAGGTCCGCGCGAGCGTCAACTTCCGGCTCCGGTACTGGCCACCAAAGCGTCGGATATCCATCTTCCAGAGATCGAGCTCCGGCTCGCCCTCCACGATCCAGTGGGCCATCTGCTGACCAATGCCGCCTGTTCCGGCAATACCGTGGGCACAGAACCCGGCGGCCACGAAGAACCCGCGGACCTCGCTCTCCCCGAGGATGAACTCGTTGTCCGGCGTGAATGCCTCGGGCCCGTTGATCATCCGCGTCACGCCGGCGTCCGCGATGGCGGGAACCCGACGGATCGCGCCCTCCATGATCGCTTGGAATCGAGGCCAATCCGGGTCCAGCAGCCGGTGGTTGAAATCGGCCGGGACCCCGTCGAGGGACCATGGCGCGGGATCGCGTTCATAGCCGCCCATGCACAGGCCACCGACCTCCTCGCGGAAGTAGCACAGGTTGTCCGGGTCGCGCATCGTCGGCAGGCCGGGAGTGACCCCGTCGATCGAGTGGGTGAACAGGTATTGATGCGCCATCGGGATGATCGGCACGGTCACCCCAGCCATTCGACCGATCTCTGGGGCATACATGCCCCCCGCGTTGACGACGACATCGGCCGCGACCATCGAGCGGGAGCCGTCACGGGCCTCGACCTCGACGCCGGTCACGCGGCCACGCTCCACGTTGATCGCCACGACCCGCGTGTGCTGACGAATTTGAGCGCCTCGAGCGCGGGCTCCGGCCGCCAAAGCCTGGGCAAGACCGGAGGGATCGAGCCAGCCGTCCGTCGGCAGCCAGACGGCGCCGAGGACCCCGTCGAGCGACATCAGCGGGAAGCGTTCCTGCGCCTCCTTCGCGGAGATCAGCTCGAGTGGCAACCCGAAGGTCTTGGCCCAGCCGGCCTGGCGCTGGAGCTCCTCGTAGCGGGCCATCGTGGAGGCAAGACGGAGCGAGCCGACCTCGTGCCAGGACACATCGACGCGGGTCTCGGCGGTCAGGCGCCGGTAGAGGTCAGCGCCATACATCATCATCCGGGTCAGGGTCACGCTGGAGCGGAGCTGCCCGACGAGCCCGGCGCTGTGGAAGGTGGACCCGGAGGTCACCTCCGCGCGATCCACCAGGACGATGTCCTTCCACCCGAGCTCCGTCAGGTGGTAGGCGATCGACGTCCCGCCGACGCCACCACCGATGATCACCGCCCTGGCCTGTTCCACCATGCTGCGCGTCCGCTCCGTCTGTTTCGAGGCGCACCGCAGGTTGATCCCGAGGTCGCTGGTCGACCGGCACAGGGTACCGACCGCTGGACCAGTGCGTGCGTTGCCGTGGACCCCGGCGCCGCCGGCGCAACGCAGACGAGCTCGTGTACCCTCGCCAGCAAGTCAGCGCTCGGAGGCCCGGCAACCCGTGGAACCGTCGATCGAAGCGGTCATCGCCGCCATCCCCGCATGGGCCAGCGCGCGCGTTGAGGCGTCGCCCATTTCTGGCGGCCTGACGAACCGCAACTTTCGCGTCGTCGTCGACGGCGTTCCCCAGTTCGTGCGCATTCCCGGCACGGCCACCGACCTGCTCGCGGTGGATCGCGGCAACGAACTCGCCAATACCCGGGCGGCCGCGACCGCCGGCGTCGGGCCGCGGGTCCTGCACCACCTGCCGGCGTGGGACGTCGTCGTGCTCGAGTGGCTGGACGCCCGGACCATGTCCAATGCCGCATTCCAGGAGGCCTGGGCGCCGGCGCGCATCGCCGAGTCACTGCGACGACTCCACGCCGGTCCGCGCTTCCGGGACGACTTCGACATGGTCGCCCTGTCGGCGCGCTACCTCGGCGTCATCGACGAGCGAGGCATCCCCGTCCCGGCCGGGTACCGCGAGCATCTGGAGGTCGTTCCCCGCATTGACGCAGCCCTGCGAGCCCACCCGCTGTCCAGCGTGCCCTGCCACAACGATCTATTGGCTGAGAACTATCTCGACGACGGGACCCGGCTCTGGATTGTCGACTACGAGTACAGCGGCAACAACGACCCGACGTTCGAGGTCGGCAACACGGCCCAGGAACTCGAATACGACGAGGCACGGCTTCACGAGCTGGTTGCCGCCTACTTCGGTCGGGCGACGCCTGCCTTGATCGCACGGTGCCGGCTCCAGATGATCATGTCCGACGTCGGCTGGACGCTCTGGGCTGCGATCCAGGCGCGGATCTCCCCGATCGACTTCGATTTCTGGGGCTGGGCCGTACAGCGCTGGAAGCGCGCCGAATCGATGATCGACGGGCCCGACTTCGAGGGGTGGCTCGTCACCGCGGCTGCCACCGACTGACCGATCGGCCGCTGGCTGAATCGGGCGGCCCGGGCGTTGCCCGGGCCGTCTTGGTGACCTGGCTGAACCCGCGACTCACTCGGGCGGGATCTCCTTGAAGGCGTAGTTGACGTTGATCCCGGCTGATCGACGCACGAAATACGTCACCAGATACCAGCCGGCCGAGAACAGCAGGACGCCGGCGACCACCTGATAGGCAAGGTCGCTGGTCAGTCCGAGCTGCGGCTCGGTCAGGAACAGGTAGATGAAGATCGCACCGGCGATCGCGCCCAGCGTGCCGACGATGGTCACGAGCGGGATGCCCATGAACTTGTACGCCGCGCCGGGGGAGGCCTCGTACAACGCCTTGGCCCGGAATGGAAGCAGGGCACCAGCGATGGCGGTGCCCACGAAGACATACCCACAGGCGAAGGTCACGCCGAGCGTCAGCGAGGTCCACGTGGTGGCCCCACCGGCGCCGTCATCGACCGAATAGTTGCTGTACAGGTAGATGACCGGCAGGCTGGCCAGGAAGTAGATCAGATGGGCGTTCACCGGCGTGTGGAGACGATCCGACACGCGGCTGACCATCTCCGGGAGGAGGCGGTCGAGCGACATCGCGACCATCACGCGGGTCATGCCGATGTAGCAGTTGTGAACGATCTGATGCGCGTTCAGGATGAACCCGGTCGCGATGATGATCGTGACGATCGGGTTGTTGGCGATGGCCGTGGCGATGATGTTCGGCCACAGGAATGAACCTGCCAGCGAAACGTCGGCCGCGCCCCAGTACCCGGCCCCGGCCACGTACAGGAACTCAGTGCCGATTGCGTTCTGCAGGACCAGGGCGAGTACGGCCAGCAGGACGCCGGTCAGCACAAGAGACCCGACGATGATGAGGAGCTGGTCCTTGAAGGAACCGGCCGACTTGATCTCGCCGTTCTGCTGCGCGGAGTAGGTCGCCCATTGGAGCGACGTCCAGGCAATAGGTGCAATCAGCAGCGTCGCGAGCAGGCTGAACGGCGGGTTCAGATTCACGCCGCCGTCGGTCGCCGCGGCAATCGAATCGGCGGTGAACGTGCCCGAGCCGCCGATCGCCGCGGAGAAGGCGTCGAGCTTGCCGGGGACCTCGGACGCCACAGTGGTGGCGAGGACGACCAGCATCGTGCCAAACGACAACAGGATTGCGACCCACATCACCTTCTGCAGGCGAACGTAATTCTTGAATCCCGACGTCAGGATCAGCATGGCCACGAGTGCGTTGCCGATGCTCGTGATGACGATGCCCTCGCCCGTCGTGAACCAGGCCGCGAGGTCAACGAGCGCCGCGCTCCCGGTGGCGGCTCCCAATCCCAGGAAGAGGGGTGCGAACCCGAGCGCCGAGAGGAGCCAGCCGGAAAGCGCTACCCATTGCAGGATCCAGATCACGAATCCGGAGAACACCAGGGTGAACCCGATCCCGCCGCCGAGCACACGACTCTGGAAGACATAGTCGCCGCCGGACCGCGGGAGCGCAGTCGATAGCCAGACGTAGGCAAGCGCGATCGGGATCTCCAGGACCATGGCCAGGAGAATGCCCCACACCAACTGGCCACCCGGGAGTGCGCCCGGCGCCCAGAGGTACGTCCAGGGGAAGATCAGGCCCATCGTCAGGACGTTGTAGACGAATGCCGATCGCGCGGACATCACGCGCACAAGGCCGGAGGACTTCCTGACGAAGACCTCGGGGACTGCGGTCACAGCCGCCATTCCATCACCTCGAATACGGGGGATTGGACCGGCGATCCCCCTCGGGATCGCCCCTCACCTCGACCTTTAACCTCCGATTGCACCTCCTCCGCCCGGAATCCGCATCGATTGGGCACCGATGCAGGGGCGCTTGTTCAGCCTGCGGTCATCTGATAGCTGGTGACGTTGCCGTTGGAAATCGTCAACAAGCATCCGCGTAAAATGCCCTCGCCGTACTCGCTTCCGGGGTTCACGCAGACGGTCCGACCGAGCTTCGCGGCAGCCTGCGATTCATGAATGTGCCCGTGCAGGCCGAGCATCGGCTGATACCGCTCGATCGCCTCGCGGATCGAGGTGCTTCCGGCACCGTACAGCACCGCCTGTCCCCCCTTCACCACCTGACTCGGAGGATCTGTTGTTGCATCGAGCATCGGACAGGTGTCAAGTGTCGAATCGGCGGGCGGCGCGTGGAAGTTGAAGATGACCTTCTGGTGATCGGTGAATTGATCCGCCAGGGCGGCGACCCGGACGGCGAGACCGGCCTCATCGTCCTCGCGCGGCGTCTTCCAGGGCGTCGGGTTGACGTACGGCATGCTGATCATCACGTGGTCGTCGTCGAGCGGCACAGCCCGGTCCTCGCACGCCACAAACGCCTGCGTGTCGGTCCGATTCATCGTTTCCATGACCTCGGTGAGATCGTCGTTGCCGCCGGTTGCATAGACCTTGATCCCCGTGCCGGCCAGGCGTGCCTCGGCCAGATCAATCCAGCGAGCGATGCGCTCCGTGGCCAGGCGGACGAACAACCGCTCCACCGCTTCGGGATCGGCCTGGGTCGTGCGGTACTCGTCCTCGTCCATGACGACGTCGTAGAAGCCGAGATCGCCGATGAGGCTGCGGATCGCCGTGACCTCGGCGTCCGAGGTAACCCGCTCGACCCGGCCATGAACCGTGGCGCGATACGAACCCCCGGCCTCGCGAATGATCGGGATCGCCAGCTTGCCCATGACGTCCCCACCCATCACCAGGACGTCCGCACCGTAGAACTTGCCGGCGTTCAGGAATTTCTTCCAGGTCCGCTCCGACCCGTGGACGTCGGTCGCATAGAACAGCTTGGTGCCGCGCTGACCTCTGTTGAACAGACGCATCGTGTCCGCGATCCTAACCGCGCATCCGGGCGCCCGTCGGGTCGTGGAGCACGTCGGCCGCCACCTCCCCAGCCGCCCGATGATCGAACACATCGACCTCGATCGGTACGCCCACTTCGATCGAGGCCGGCAGGTACACGGTGCCGACCGTCGCGCCGACCGTGTAGCCGAAGGCGGCACTCCGGAGTCGCCCGACGACCTCGCCCCCAATCCGGACGGCTTCGCCGCCGTAGATCGGCAACCACGAGTCCCCGCCGATCGTGACCGTCCGAAGACGCCGCTCGGGACCGTCTGGATGCGCACTCCGCCACGCTACGAGGACATCGCGACCGATGAATTCGCCCTTGTCCAGCCGGACGAACGGGCCCATGCCTGCCTCGAATGGCGAATCCTGGGTCGTCAGCTCCGCGCCGTAGTAGCGGAACCCCTTCTCCAGGCGAAGCGAGTCGAGGGCGCGGTAACCGACAGGTTCGAGTCCGGTCGCGGTCGACTCGCCGGCCAGCACGAGGGCATCCCACACGAGCACGGCATTCTGGAGGGCGACGGTGAACTCCCAGCCAAGTTCGCCCGCGTAGCTGATCCGGGTGGCCACCACCGGGACGCTCCCGCCGATCTGGATTTCGTGGGCCGTACGCATGGGGAGCTCTGCATCTGACGCGCCGCCGGTGCCGCTCGCGATCAGGATGTCCCGGGCCCGGGGGCCCCAGAGGCCGATGACAGCCAGCTCAGAGGTGACGTCGCGGATCGTGACCGCCTCGTCATCACGCACGTTGGCCCGGATCCATCCGAGATCGGCAGCAAGATGTCCGGCGCCGGTCAGAACGCGGTAGCGGTCTACCGCCAGCCTGGTGACCGTGACGTCCGCGAGCATCCCGCCCAGCTCGTCGAGGAACTGGCCGTAGACGGCGGAACCATCGGGGCGATCGAGATCGTTGGCAAAGACCCGCTGCATGACGGCCAGCGCCGAAGGACCTGAGACCTCGATCTTCCCGAACGATGAAAGGTCGATGATGCCCGCGCGCTCCCGGACCGCGCGATGCTCCTCCCCGACCCGTTCGAACCAGTCCGGCTTGTCCCAGCCGTGCTGGCGGGGCAAGCGGCCAGCACGACGCCAGGCCGATCCGGGCTGGTGCAGGTCCGCGCGTTCCCAGCCCGCCTTGGTCCCGAACACCGCACCGGCATCCTGGAGCCGGCCGTGGAGGGCCGAGAGACGGCGCGGACGTCCGGCCTCATCGGCGTCGTAGGGGAAACGAAGCCGGTAGTAGTCCGAATAGGTCTCGCGCGCCAGCCCCGCAACCCACGATGGATCCCGGTAGGTGTCGGCGAACCGCCATGCTCGATATGCCGCCACATCCACGCCCGGGTCGCCGGCCGTGATCCAGCCGGCGAGCGCCCGGCCGATCCCGCCGCCCCCGCCGAACCCGTTGAGCGACAGCCCAGCGGCCATCCAGAACCCACGCAAACCCGGCATCGGACCAAGCAGCGGGTTGGCGTCGGGCGTCATCGCATCCGGGTGGCAGACCAGACGGATGGCCTCGGCATCGGCGAGGAACGGGAAACGCCGGATGGCGCCGGCCATCAAGGGTGCGAATCGGTCCCAATCCGGCGGGAGACTCGCGGCGGCATGGTCCCACGGCACGCCGTCCAGCCAGCGAGCGCGCGGCTCGGCCTCATACCCGCCAAAGACCATCCCGCCGTGCTCGCTCTTCCCGTAGACGAGATTGTCCGGATCGCGGAAGCAGGGCATGTCCCGCGGCAGCTCGTGCCCCGGCACCGCCTTCAGGGCTACGTGCTGATGGTCCACCGGCGTCGACGGCACGAACGCTCCGACCATCGCGGCGATCTGCGGTGCCCACATGCCCGCAGCGTTCACCACGACCTCCGCCTCGATCGGCCCACGATCCGTCATCACGCGTTGCACCTCGCGACCCGCCGTCAATTCGAAGCCGGTGACGCGCGTGTTCAGGAGGAATCGCACACCAAGCGCGCGGGCGGCATCCGCTACAGCATGCGTCGCGGTATGTGGGTCCAGGTAGCCATCGCCCGGAATATGGACACCGCCGAACAGCGACTCGGACGAAATCGCGGGCATCAGCGCCCGCGCGGCGTCTGCCGAGATGACCCCGGCGTCGAGGCCGATACCTCGGGCTCGGCTGGCCGTCCGTTCGAGCTCGCGGAGCTGCTCGGGCGACGACGCAAGTCGGACGCTCCCGACCCGCTCGAACACGCCGAGCCGCTGGTACAGCTCCACGCTGTAGCGACGGAACCGCATCATGGTGTTGGACGGATTGAACATGGTCACGAGCCCGGCGGCCTGGCAGGTGGATCCCGACGTCAGCTGCGCCTTCTCGACGAGGAGCACGTCGGTCCAGCCCGCCTCGGCGAGGTGGTAGGCGACGCTGCAGCCGGTGATCCCGCCGCCGATCACGACGACCCTTGCCTGGTCCATGATCCGGGTGCCCTCCTCGACCCCTTCGACCCATTCTCGAGCGACGGGGACTCCGCCGTACGGTAGCGGCTCGGGCGGCCCATCGAAAGGTCGACGCGCGCCTACAATCCGCGCATTCCCATCCGGAGCGGAGTCGAAGCGTCCATGCCGCGTGACCAGAACGCCGTCGTGATGGATCGGGTTGCGCTGGAACGCGAGGTCGATCGCATCGTCGGCGCGGTGGCCAGCAAGGGGCGGGTGATCCGAGTTCTCGGGTCGATCGCGGTGGCCCTCCACTGTCCCGATGCCGGCCTTCTCCTCCCGAGCTTCAAGCGGACCTACGCCGACATCGACTTCGTCGCGTACAAGCGCGACGCCCGTGACATTGCGGCGGTGATCGCGGGCCTCGGGTACGTCGAGGATCGCCAGATCTTCATCTTCTCGGAAGGCAGTCGGGCGATCTTCGATCACCCCGTTGCCGACTTTCACATCGACGTGTTCTATGACCGGCTCGAGTTCTGTCATGTGATCCCGCTGGCCGGGCGCCTCGAAGCCGACTCGCCGACGATTCCGCTCGCGGAACTGCTCCTGTCCAAGCTGCAGATCGTCAAGCTCAACGAGAAGGACGTTGTTGATGCGATCCTGCTGCTCCTGGACCACCCGCTTGCCGATGGTGACGACGACACGATCGACCTGGCCCGGATCGCGGGCCTGGCGGCCGAGGAGTGGGGCCTCTGGCGCACGCTGACGATGAACCTCGAGAAGGTGGCATCTCTCGCGGCCGGCTACCCGCAGCTGGACGAATCACAGCGCAGCCGCGTCGCCCAGGCCGTCTCGACGCTGAAGGGCGCCATCGATCGGGCACCCAAGACGTTCCCGTGGCGGATGCGGGACCGCGTCGGAGACCGCCGGCAGTGGTGGACGGACGTGGACGAAGTCCGCTAGGAGCGTTCGCCTATCCCTCGGCCGCTTCAGCCAGGGCGCGCTCGAAGCTCCGCCCGGACGCGTTGGCCAGGAGCCGGTCGAAGTGCTCCCGCGCGTATGCGACGAAGTCCACGTCGAGGGTGCTGATCCCCTGCTGGAGAACGCCCCACATGGCCTCGCGGAAGTCGGACACGATCCGCATCAGGTACAGCCGGGCAATCCTCCCCGACCGGGCCGAACCCTCGTAGGCCGTGAGGAGCACGGCATCTTCATCCCGATTCAGGCCGTGGTTCACCGAGAAATTGCCGAGGTCGAAGAACGGGTCGCCGAGGCCGGCGTACTCCCAGTCCACGATCCGGATCCGCTCGCCGTCGTCGATGAAGTTCGCGTTCAGCAGGTCGTTGTGGCACGGCCGCAACTCCACCGGCGAGGCCAGGAACGCGAGCTCGATCCGGCGGGCTATCGCCATGGCCAGGTCGTACGCCGGCGGGATTGGGACGCCCCGCGCCGCCGCCAGCGCCCGATACGCCTCCACGATTCGAAAGGGGACGAACAACCCCGGAATCGCCGGGCCCTCGTGGAACCGCCTTATCGAATCGGCCACGCGCGCGATCGTCTCCGGCTGGTGGACCGCTTCGTCGGAAACCGGTGCGCCGACGATGAAGCGGGTCACCAGATAGCCCTCGGGCCGCACGAAGGCGACGACCTCGGGGCCGACCCCGACACCGGCCGCGGCGACGGTCGCCGCGTGCTCGACCTCGCGGCTGATCCCGAGCAGGTGGGTGTCGTTGCCGGCCAGCCGGATC
>JBKKBB010000057.1:0-5882 GCA_046714395.1 Candidatus Limnocylindrales bacterium
CCTGCTCGCCGTGGGGGTGCTCCTGCTGACCCTCGCCGTCCTCCTCTGGGACATCCTGTCGCGCGGGCTGCCGTGGCTGGACACGCAGTTCCTGGCCGGTGCCCCGTCACGCCGAGCGGAGCGCGCAGGGGTGCTCCCCGCCCTCGTGGGCTCGATCGAGATCGCGCTCCTGGTCGCGCTGATCACCTTCCCGATCGGCGTGGCCGCAGCGATCCATCTCGAGGAGTACGCGAAGGACAGCCGGCTCAACCGGCTCCTCCGGACCAACATCGCGAACCTCGCCGGGGTGCCCTCGATCGTCTACGGGATCTTTGGCCTGGCGATCTTCGTCCGCGGGATCGGCCTGGGCTTCACGCTCCTCGCCGGCGCGCTGACCCTGTCGCTGCTGATCCTGCCGGTCGTGATCATCGCGTCGATGGAAGCGATGCGCGCCGTGCCGCAGGCCCAGCGCGAGGCGGCGTTTGCGCTGGGTGGCAGCCGCTGGCAGGTGGTCCGAGGTTCCGTCCTGCCGGCCGCGGCACCTGGGATCCTCACCGGGATCATCCTCGCGATGGCCCGCGCGATCGGCGAGACCGCGCCGCTCATCCTCGTCGGCGCCGTGACCTTCGTGACCTTCCTGCCGAACCCGATCGACTCCGGGTATACGGTGCTCCCGATCCAGATCTTCCAGTGGGCCGGCGACCCGCGCGAGGACTTTCAGTCCCTCGCTGCTGCCGCGATCACCGTCCTCCTCATCCTGATGTTCGTCCTCAACGCCGTGGCCATCGTCATCCGTGCCCGCCTCTCGCGGCACCTCACCTGGTAGCCGTGATGGAAAAGGAGATCCCCGTGACAGTCGCCGTCCCGCCCCCCGCCCCGGTCGGGGCACCGGAGCCGGGCATCCCGATCAGGATTCTCGCCATGCCGTCTCCCGAGCCGCACGCGTCGTCGACCGGCGAGACGACGGCGCTCCGACTCGAGGGTGTCTCGTGCTGGTATGGCGGATTTCGCGCGGTCCGCGACGTGTCGCTGGACATCGAGCGGCGCCGGATCACAGCGCTGATCGGACCGTCGGGATGCGGCAAGTCAACCCTCCTCCGAACGATGAACCGGTTGAACGAGCTCGTCCCAAGCTTCCGTCTCGAGGGGCGGATCACGTTCGAGGGCGTCGACATCTACGGACGCGGCGTGGACCCGGTGGTCGTGCGCCGCCGGGTCGGGATGGTCTTCCAGAAGCCGAATCCGTTCCCGAAGTCCATCTACGACAACGTCGCGTTCGGACCGCGGATCAACGGCTTCAAGGGAAACCTCGACGAGCTCGTTGAACGGAGCCTCCGTCGGGCGGCCCTGTGGAACGAGGTGAAGGACAAGCTGCGCCAGTCCGGACTCTCGCTGTCCGGCGGCCAGCAGCAGCGGCTGTGCATCGCCCGGACGATCGCGACCGATCCCGAGGTGATCCTCATGGACGAGCCGTGCTCCGCGCTCGACCCACGGGCCACGCTCCAGATCGAGGAACTGATGGCCGAGCTGTCGCGGGACTATACGATCGTCATCGTGAGGCACAACATGCAGCAGGCGGCGCGCGCGTCGCACACGACGATCTTCATGACCATGGACGACGATCGTGCCGGGTACATCGTGGAGCGCGGGCCGACGTTGCGGATCTTCACGAACCCGGAGCAGCGGCTCACGGAGGACTACGTGTCTGGGCGGTTCGGGTGATGGAGCGACCGCGGGATGAGACCGTGCTCGATGGTGGAACCGCTGGGGCGCAGGGCCTGCGGTCCCGCGGCGCCCTGGACCGCGAGGAGCGGCAGATCAAGGACGCGGTTCTGCGGATGGGATCGAGGGTCGAGCGCCAGATCGCGACGGCGATCCGAGCCTTTGTCGCGCGGGACGGCGGCCTCGCCGAGGCGGTGATCGCCGGCGATCTCGAGATCAACGAGCTACAGCGCGAGGTCACGGACCTCATCGCCACGACGATCGCGACCCAGGCGCCGGTAGCCCGCGACCTCCGGTTCCTCCTGGCCCTGAACCACGTTGCCTCCGAGCTGGAGCGGATCGGCGATCACGCGGTCGGGGTGGCCAAGCAGGTCCGGCGCCTTCCCGACGGGACTCCGGTCCCGGCGGCGACCGAGCTGGCCAGGATGGGCGAGCTGGCGGCTTCGCTCGTCGGCGGGATCCTGCGCGCGCTCGTGGACGCGGACAGCGAGGCGGCCCGCGCCGTGGCCGCCGGCGACGACGAGATCGACCATGCCTACGGCCGCATCTTCACGGCCGCGGTCGCCGGGATGCAGGCGGACCCCGATGCCGTGGAGCGCGGCACACGCACGGTCCTCGTGGCCCACTGGCTGGAACGGATCGGCGACCGGGTAACGAACATCGCCGAGGATGTCGTTCATCTCGCGACCGGGCGTGTCGAAGACCTCAACCCGTAAGATTGGCGTGATGACCCACCACGGAACCGGACCACGGCGCATCCTGGTCCTGTGCACCGGCAACAGCTGCCGAAGCCAGATGGCCGAGGCGTTCCTGGCGCGGGCCGGCGGGACCGGGGTTGCAGTCTCCTCGGCCGGGACGGATCCATCATCGGTCCATCCGATGACCATTCGCGTGCTCGGTGAACGAGGCATCGACTGGTCCGGGGCCCGGTCCAAGCCGGTTGGGGAGTTCCTCGATCAGCCCTTTGACGTTGTCGTCACCGTCTGCGATGAAGCGGCCGAGGCATGCCCGGTCTTTCCCGGCGGCGGCCGGCACGTTCACGCGGGGTTCGAGGATCCCGCCGCCATCACCGGCAGCAAGGCCGAACAGCTTGCCGCCTTCCGGCAGATCCGGGACGAGGTCGAGGCATGGGCCGGGCGGTTCGTCACGGCGGAGCTGGACGGCCCCCGGGACTGAGCACGGGCGCGACACTCCGCGAGCGCCGAGCCAGGTCCCCGGCCGGAACGAAATCGCCGGGCACCAGCTCGCGAGCCATGGCGCCCAGCCGCCCGATCGCCTCGGGCGCCAGGCGGTAGTAGATCTGTGATCCGCGTCGCTCCGACGTCACGACGCCTGCCTCACGCAGGACCCGGAGGTGATGCGACACCGTCGGCTGGGAGACATCGCAGGACTCGGTGAAGTCGCAGGCGCAGATCCCGTCACACGCGGCCAGCTGCCGGACGATATTCAGGCGTACCGGATCCGCAAGCGCGTCGAGGAGCTGGACGTCGGGGTCGAGGAGACGCTTCATGCGCGTAGTCTATTCGACGATCTTCGATATTGACAAGTGTCTATATATGGCGCATATTGAGATCCACCGATACGCAGGCCGCGAATGAGGCGGCAGCACGGAAGGAACAGCGCAATGTTTCACTTGACCTCCCCCTCATGGCTCGTTCGGAGCGATCCGAGCGAAGACCGGGATCGGACATACCACGTCGCGATCCACGAGGCCCGCATCGCCACCGACTATCGGCAGCACCTCGCGGACGATGCGGCCCTTGCTGCGTCGCAACGGCGCCGCCAGCCACGCTTCCCGGCGCTAGCCGCACAGTTGGGCCCAGTCGACCTCGCCTGCTGCGCCTGACCGTCCCAAATCTGCCGAGCGCCGGGATGAAGGCCATGCCCGAGACCACCGACGCCGCAGCGCTGATCGACGACGTTCACCAAGCCGTTCGGGCGCGCTACGCCGAAGCCGCCCTCGTGGCCGGCGGCGACTCCTCGGCGACCGCGAACTCCGCCGCGCTTGAGTCCTGCTGCACCGATGACGGGCAGGTAGCGTTCGGATCGCTGCTGTACGCACCGACTGATCGCGCGGCGCTGCCCGAAACCGCGCTCCTCGCATCGCTTGGCTGCGGCAATCCCACGGCGGTGGCCGCATTGCAGGCCGGCGAGACGGTCCTCGACCTCGGATCGGGCGGCGGCATCGACGTCTTGCTCTCCGCGCGACGAGTCGGACCGACCGGCCGCGCAATCGGCGTCGACATGACCGATAGGATGCTCGACCTGGCGCGGCGCAACGCCGCCGAGGCGAAGGTCGACAACGTCGAATTCCGCAAGGGCACCATCGAGTCCCTGCCGATCGAGGATGCGTCCGTCGACTTCATCATCAGCAACTGCGTCATCAACCTGGCGGGCGACAAGGCCGCGGTGTTCGTCGAGATGGCCCGTGTCCTTCGACCGAACGGTCGGATCGGTGTGAGCGACGTCGTCGCTGAAGATTCGTTGTCGGCCGACGAGCGGGCCCAGCGGGGCAGCTACGTCGGCTGCATCGCCGGCGCCCTGTCGATGACCGAATTCCGCGAAGGCCTGGCGGCCGTGGGGCTGACCGATATCGACATCCAGCCTACACACAGCGTTGCCGATGGCCTCCACTCGGCAATCATCCGGGCGCGCAAGCCCGGCTCGTGGGTGGGTGTGGATCACGCGCGCCTCTCAGCAGCGGTGCCCCGCCTCAGCGAGACGCAGCAACTCGCGGTTCTTGAGAGCGACGCCTGCGGGTGCGGCAGCGGGGCGTGCTGCTGAGCGGGACCTAGCCGTCGAGCGCAGTCGCCTCCACGCAGAGGGCGACCACACCGAGGCGCTCGAGCCGAGCGGCGGTCGAGCGGCGTCGCACCGTCCAAGCGGCCACCTCGAGGGTCGCCGAAGTCGCGGCAGAGAGGCCCCCGCGCGTTATGGAACGCCAGTCGACAGAGACGCCCCGGCAACCAAGATCGCTCGCAACCCGGATCGTGGCGGGCGTCAGCTCTTCAGCGTTCAGCCAGCGTGGCCAGTCGGGCCGCAGTCCAGCGAGCCAGCGCAGGGTTTCGACCTCGAAGGACGACACGACCGTGCGCGGCAGGGCCGGTCCGCGGAATGATTCGAGCACCGGCACGACATCGGGCAGCGGCTTGCCCTTCAGCTCGACATCGACGTACGGGCCCGGCCCGGCACTCGCGAGGACGTCGGCGAGCGTCGGGATCCCGGCCGCCCGAAGCTCCGCGACGGACAGTTCCTCGGGACGTTCCGGCCGACCCTGGACCCGCGCCAGCGTCTCGTCGTGCAGCAGGATCGGAATGCCCTCTCGAGATCCGCGAACGTCGAATTCGAGCCCGTCGCAGGCGGCGTTCGCCAGGGCCGCCCGCATCGCGGCCAGCGAATTCTCGGGCGCGACGCGCCAGTCCCCGCGATGTGCAAGACGGATGGCGCGACCCACGTTCATCACTCCAGCGCGACGCGTGCCAGCAGGCCGAGGTGATCGGATGGATACAGGGACGGATCGCCCACGGCGGGCCGGTCGAAGGCCAGCCGGCAGCTGACGGCCCGTAACGGTCCGTGCAGCCAGATGTAGTCGAGGCACCCGGGGTCCCCGTCCGTATCCATGCCCGGTGCCTGGATCCCGGACGGCCAGGTGACCGAAGGCTCCGTCCCGTTGGCCTCGGCGTGGGCCGACCGGAACCCGGCTTGGATCATGACCCGGTACGTAGCCTCCACGGGCTCGGCATTGAAGTCACCGACGACGATCGTGCCGCCAACGGCGGGTCGCTCGGCAAGCCACCTGACGAGAGCCCGGGCCTGCTCCTCGCGCGCACCTTCGTCCACGGGCAAGTGGTGGAGGTGCGTGACGACCATCGCGATCGTCGGCCCGCCCGTTGTCTTCACCGGCACCCGCAATGCCGAGCGGTTTCGACCGAGCTCCAGGCGCTCGGCATCTCCGGCCGTGAGCGTTTCCCGCACGAGCACGCTGTTGCCATACTCGGGACGTCCCGCCCAACCCCGGCGGATCGTGTAGCGGCCTTCCCCGGCGGCGCCGAGTAGGCGATCCTGACCGATCGCGAAGACGCACTCCTGCACACCGAGCAGGTCCGGCTGGAGCGCGGCCATATCAGCCAGCAGCAGGGGCAGACGCTCCGGCCAGCGGTCGGCGATGTTCCTGAGGTTGA
>JBKKBB010000058.1:0-6378 GCA_046714395.1 Candidatus Limnocylindrales bacterium
GTTGCCCAGAACGTCTTTCTCGGGGCGGAGCCTCAACGCGCCGGCGTCATCGATCGCGGCCGGCTGCTCGAGCAGACCGAACAACTCGCTTCGCGCGCGGGGTTCGATCTGGATCCGAAGGCTCGCGTCGGGCGGTTGTCCATCGCCGAGCAGCAGCAGGTCGAGATCCTGCGGGCGCTGGCTCGGGACGCTGAGCTGATCGTCTTCGACGAGCCGTCGGCCGCTCTGTCCGCGAAGGAAGTCGAGCGCCTCCACGAGATCGTGCGGACCCTGTCACGAGGGGGCCACACGGTGATCCTCGTGTCGCATTTCCTGAACGAGGTGCTTGAGCTCGCCGATACGGTGACCGTTCTCCGCGATGGCAAGGTGGTGCAGACCAACCCGGCAGCCTTCGAGACCGAGGCGAGCCTGATCGCAGCCATGCTCGGGCGCGCCGCCGGACGTGCCTACCCGGACAAGCGACCACCTGCCGCCGAGGCACCGGTTGTCCTGTCGGTCCGCGATGTCCATGCCCAGGGTGTGCGGGGCGTGTCGTTGGATATCCGGGCCGGCGAGATCGTCGGCCTTGCCGGTCTCGTAGGGGCCGGCCGGACCGAGCTGGCACGAGCGATCTATGGAGCCGCGCCGGCCACGTCAGAACTCATGACTGCCGGGGGGCAATCCCTCGCCGGGAGCCCATCCGCGTCCCTCAAAGCAGGGGTCGCAATGATCCCGGAGTCCCGCAAGGACGACGGCCTGCTCCTGCAGCGTCCGGTACGTGAGAACGTGAGTCTCACCACCCTGCCGGTGCTCGGCCGGCTCGGTTTTGTTCGAAGGCGGGCGGAGCAGGAACAGGTCGGGGCCGCGCTCGATCGGGTCAGCGGAACCCAGCGCCTCGAGGCTCCGGCAGTCGCCCTCTCTGGTGGAAACCAGCAGAAGCTCATGTTCGCCCGCGCCCTCCTGGCCAACCCGAACGTCCTGATCGCCGATGAGCCGACGAGAGGCGTCGATGTCGGTGCCAAGCGCGACCTGTATCGATTGCTCGTGGAGCTTGCCGCGAGAGGTGTCGGTGTCCTGCTCATCTCCAATGAGATCGAGGAGATCCTCGGCCTGTCCCACCGAGTCGTGGTCATGCGCCTCGGGTCGGTCACGGCTGAACTCAGCGGCAGTGACCTGACCGAAGCAAACATCCTCGCGGCGGCTTTCGGCACCGCTGCCGCGACTGCCGCATGACGGCACCCCCGGAGGCTTCGACGTGGCCCGGTCGCTTGATGGCACTGGCTCGTCGCGCCCTGAAGATCAGGCAGACGGGGATCCTCATTCCGTTCCTGTTCACCTTCGTGGCCTTGAGCCTCATCAGCCCGTCGTTCTTCCGCTTCCAGAACCTCACCAACATCCTTGATCAACAGGCCGGGATCATCATCGTGGCCTCGGCCGGTACCCTGGTCCTCATCGCCGGCGGGATCGACCTGTCGATCGGGGCGATCTACGGGCTGGCCGGTGCCGTGTCCGCTCAGGTCGCAACGTCCGTTTCCAGCCCGGTCGGAATTCTCAGCGGCCTGGGCCTTGGGCTCCTCGTCGGCCTGATCAACGGCCTGATCGTGACTCGGTTCCGGATCAATGCGCTGATCGGGACGCTTGCGATGTCCTTCGTGGTCAGTGGGTTCGGGGCCGTGCTGACCAAGGGCAACCTGGTCGTTGCCTTCGATCATCCGGACTTCCAGCTGTTCGCCGCGACACGGATCTTTGGGATCACCAGCGCCGCGTGGATGATGGCCATCATCGCGATCACGATTGGCATCGTCCTCGCCCGGTCCACGTTCGGGCGATATGTCTACGCGACGGGCGGCAACTCAGAGGCGGCCCGGCTCGGCGGCGTGCGCGTCAACAGCATTCGAGTGGCCACGTTCGCCCTCAGCGGTGTCGCAGCGGCAATGGCCGGCGTGCTGGATGCCTCGCGCGTGCTCAGTGCTCAGGCCTCGAGCGGCTCGTTCCTGACCTTCACCGTCCTCACCGGGATCATCGTCGGTGGGACGAGCATCATGGGCGGAGAGGGTTCGATTCGCCGAACGGTCATCGGATGCTTGTTCGTGGCGCTGGTGGCTAACGGCTTCAACCTGCTGGGACTCGACCCCTTCTATCAACAGATCACGCTGGGCGTGATCCTGCTCCTGGCGGTCGGCATCGATGCCTGGTCGCGTCGGTTTAGTTGACGGTTGGACCGAACTGAACAGGCGGATGCCGCCGGTTCAGGTGATCAGCGACAGCGGGGACCGCAGCGGGCTCCGACAATGAGGAACGAAGTGCATTACGTCGGACATGTGGACTGGTCGTTCGCCGTTTCGCCTGCCCCGGCCACGTCGACGGCGTCGGGGCTGTCCCGGATGCGCATCGTCGGGCCGGACCATGGCGCGATCCACACGGAGCTCGCGGTCGGAGCGCTGGCGCCCGGCGGTTGGATCGCCCCGCACGTCCATGCCTATGAGGAGGCGCTCTATGTCCTCGAGGGCGAGCTCCTCCTGGACCTCGGCGGCCGCGTCCACCGACTCGTCAGCGGCGACTACGCGCTCATGCCGACGGGTCTGCGCCACGCGCTGGGCAACACGAGCGGGGCTCCGATCCGGTTCCTGTCGCTCAACTCGCCGCGACGGGTCGATCCCAATTCGGGTCGTCGCGACACGTTCTTCGAATCGCCACGGGATCTGGGCGCGATGGACGCCTCGGCGCAAAGGCCCCCCTTCGGCGACCCGACGCTTCGGCTGGTCGGCCACTACGACGGCACGCCCCAGCAGCTCGAAGCGCTCCGGATCAAGGACGAGGCGAGGGGCCGAGCCCCGGCCGGGATGGACACCGCGCTCCTGGCGTACAGCGGCATCTCCGTGAGGATGCTCGTCGATCGCGGCTTTGGCGCGGACCACGTGACGATGTTCACGGTCGACTACGAGCTGGGCGGTGCTGCCCAGGCCCATGACCACCCGTTCGAGGAGGCCTATTTCTTCCTGGCCGGTGAGATCGAGGCCGAGCTCGACGGACAGCACTACACCCTGCGGGCCGGCGACATCGTGTTCGCCGGCGTGGGGTCCGTCCACGGCTTCTACAACGTCGGCAAGGAACGAGTCCGCTGGATCGAGACACAGGCGCCCCAGCCGCCGTCCCGGCAGTCGTACCGCTGGGTACGGAGCTGGGAACGCTACGAGCAGGACCACGAGCAACCCGGAAGGTGAGGTCATGACTGAGCAAGGATCCGTCGTCATCATCGGTGGCACCCGCGCAATCGGATTCGAGATCGTCCGGCATTTCGCATCTTCCGGAGACGATGTGGTCCTCACCGGCCAGAAGGCGGAGAACGTCAGCGCTGCCGTCAAGCTCGCAGCGGGCTTGCCGGGAAGGGTCACCGGGCTGACCTTCGACCTGGCCGAACCGGAAACGATCCGGGCTGCCCTCCAGGATGTCGGGCCGGTCAGGCGCCTCGTTCTCGTTGCCATCGACCGTGACCAGAACACGGTTGCCGACTACGACGTCCGTCGGGCCATCCGGCTGGCGACCCTCAAGCTCGTCGGCTTCACCGAGGTAATCCACGTCCTCCTGGGCAGATTGACGCCGGACGCCTCGCTGGTGCTCTTTGGCGGCCAGGCAAAGGACCTCCCGTATCCCGGTTCGACCACGGTCAGCACCGTTAACGGCGGCATCGAGGGCATCGTCCGGACACTCGTCCATGAGATCAAGCCGCACCGGGTGAATTGCGTGCATCCGGGCATCGTCGGCGACAGCCCGTACTGGGAAACCCGCCAGGCAGCGCTCGACGCGACCCGGGGGCGGACTCCGACCGGCCGCCTGACGACGATGGCTGACATCGTCGGTGCCGTCGTCTTCCTCCTCGAGAACGAGGGAATGAACGGCGTCAACCTCAAGGTTGACGGCGGTCTTCACTGCATGTAGGTCCTGCCGCCGCGGGCGGGGATCCGGATACTCGACTACTGAGCCCCGGCGCGATCGAGTCGGCCCTGTCCGAGCGACAGGCCCAGCGGGACCATGACCACCGCGATCCCCACGAGCGCCCATAGAACCGCATCGAAGCTCCCGGTCGCGTCGCGCAGGAAGCCGAGCACGACCGGCGCGGCCGAGGAGAGCAGGTAGCCGCCCAGGAGCATCACCGCCGTCAGCGAGGCTGCCTCGGACGGCTCGGCGGCAATGTCGACCGGCAGGCTCAGCGCCAGCGGGAAGAACACGCCGATGCCGAATCCCAGCAGCGCCGTCGCGGCAAACGGGATGGCTGAGCCGGCACTCTCACCGGGCGTCAGGACGATTGCAAGACTTCCAATCACGGCCAGGACTCCGGCGCCCGTCATCTGACTTTGCCGCGTCCCGATCCGGTCGGCGAAGAACGGCACGGCGAGGCTCGCGACGAGGCCGATCCCGTTGAAGAACGCGATCAGTCCGGCCGCCTCACCGACGCTCCAGCCACGCTCGATATAGGCACTTGCCAGCCACGTGATTGCGCCGTAGAAGAGCGTCGCCTGGGAGGCGAAGACGAGGCCCAGGAGCCATGCCGATGGGCGCCGCCAGGGGAGCCTGGGCAGCGTCGGTCGCGAGCGCCGACCGCCGTCCGGCGACAGGAGCACGAGCCAGGCCACGAGCGAGACGGCACCCGCCCCCGCGACGACGGCGAACGCCGGGCGCCACCCACCAAGCCAGTCGGCGAGCGGCACGACCGCAGCGGCAGCAATCGAGCCCCCGATGATCATTCCGGCTACATAGGCACCCGTTCCCGCAGCCGGGTGTCCGGGTGTTCGGCCGCGCACGGTCATCGACAGGATTGGGCCGGCCAGGGCCATTCCGATCCCCATGCCGAACGTGGCGATGAGGACGCTCGACGTCTCAGGGGCGATGGCGCGGACGAGGCCGAAGAACGCGATCCCAGCGACGCACACCGCGGCGCCGCGCCGCGGCCCGATGGAGCCCGCGAGGACAGGTCCGAATGGTGCGAGGAGGCCCATGCAGAGCACCGGGATCGTGCCGAGCAGGCCGGCGACGGCATGGCTCATCCCGAGGTCCGCCTGCACGTCTCCGACGATCGGGCCGATGACGAGGATTGGTGTCCGGAGCGTCAGCCCGATCAGGGTGAGGGCGAAGAGGGTACGGCCGAGGCCGGCCGGACGCGGGATCACGCCGCCCCGCCCCGGAGTCTGGTCCCGATGCGCGCCGCGGCCGCGGTGACCGCGACGGCGATCGCCGAGGCACCGCCCGTCGCAGGGAACCGGTACGTGGGACCGTGGACGTGCACACCGGCGATCAGCTCCCCGTCGGCGCCGGCAATGCCCGCGGCAACCGAGGTGATTCCGACCGCGAACTCCTCGTGGACCCACGCGTGGCCGTCACGTCGCACGGCCCGCAGCCGTTCGAGGAGCCCAGCCGCGTTCGTCAACGTCTGGGGCGTGAAGGCCTCGAGCGGTTCCGCCAGGAATCGAGCCAGTGCCGATGGCGACACATGCGCCAGAAACACCTGCCCGGACGAAACCGCGTGCATCGGGATTCGAGAGCCGGTCCAATCCCGGACCTGGACCGGGTTTGGCGAGTCGACCTGGTCGATGTAGTGGACGGTGCGGCCGTCCGGCACGGACAATCCCGCGGCTTCTCCGGTTTCACCGGCCAGCTCAACGAGCGCCGGGTGGGCGATCGCCACCAGGCCGCGCGTCTCCTGGCGGCCGGACGCCAGCGCCGCAATGCGCGGACCAAGCTGGTAGCGCGTTTCGCCGGCAAGCTGCTCAACAGCACCCTCGCGCTCAAGGGAGGCGAGCATCCGCGCGGCGGTGGACTTGGGAAGGCCCACCCGCACAGCCACGTCCGTGACGCCAGCGGGCCCGTCGGCGAGGGCACCAAGCACGGAAAAGGCTCGTTCGATGCTCTGGACTCTGGACATTGACCATCCCGTCGGCTAGGCTGTCGATCGAACTGTTCCATCATACGGCATCGTTCCACGATGTGGCACCCCCCATACGATGGAACCGCCCCTCGACGGCGGCCGGGGTGGCGATCACGATCGGGCAGCGCGGGGCCTCCGCGACGCACGGGAGCCAGACGACTCGATGACACAGGACGGCTACACGGACATCGATCTGAGCGGACTCGCCGATGGCGAGCTCGTCGAGCAGATGCACAACGACCTCTATGACGGCATGGCCGCGGAGATCATCGAGGGCACCAACCTGCTGCTCGGCCGCGGCTGGGGCCCGGACAAGGTCCTCAACGAGGCGCTCGTCGAGGGCATGCGAATCGTCGGCATCGACTTCCGCGATGGCATCCTGTTCGTCCCCGAGGTACTGCTCGCGGCCAACGCGATGAAGTCCGGGATGGCCATCCTACGGCCGCTCCTCGCCGAGACCGGCGCCCAGCCGATCG
>JBKKBB010000059.1:0-10113 GCA_046714395.1 Candidatus Limnocylindrales bacterium
GGGGTGTCGCTCGGATCCGGAGATGAGCTGTCGTCGTGGCTCGGGGACGGTGACGGGCCGGCCGGGGAGGCGGTCGGTCGCGCACTCGGTGCGGTCGCGGCCGGCGACGGCGAACTGTCGTTGGACGAAGTGGCGCCGCTTCCGCTCGGTTCGGCGCTCGCGCTCGGCTCGGGCGAGGTGGCGGGATCGGGCGTCGAGGGCGTGGGGGCGGGCGATGGCGAGGGAGATGGCCCGATCGTAGGCGCGACGAGCGCCGGCGTCGGGCTCGCGTCGTTGTCGAGGAGTCCGAGGGCGCTCGCAGTCGCGATGGCAGCGGCCCCGGTCAGGGACGCTCCGATGAGGACCACCGCGAGCACGTACGCCATGGCCACGCCACGCGCGGCCATTGTGCGCCCGGCGCCTCCCGAGGCCACCGCCCAGGCCCCCCGAAGGCTACCTCTAAACGCACCCAGATTGGGGTGGGCAAGCAGGCCCGCGAGGAAGCCGCCCGCTCGAGGCGCGGGCTCGGACTCCAGGGACTGCATGACACGCGAGACGAACTCTCGCGAGGGGTGAATGCCCTCGGTCGAGAGCGCAGCCTCGAGCTCACGGGCGGCGGCAGTCGCGTCGGCCTGCTCGCTGGTGGGCACGCCCGCATCGGGGCCGCCGAGCTCGTCGGGATGGAACGGGCCGTGGCTCAGGCTCACTGCTCCCCCTCCATCATCGACCCGCGGAGTCGCAGTAACCCGCGACGCAGGTGCGTCTTGACCGTCCCGAGGGGCCGTCCGGTCAGGGCGGAGATTTCTTCGAGTGAGCGCCCCGCGAAGAAGCGGAGGGCGACGACTTCGCGATACGGTTCGTCGAGTGTCGCCACGGCATGGCGTACGGTGCGCTGGCGCTCGCCACGCAGGGCTTGGCCCTCGGGATCTGCCGATCCATCAGCGCTGAGCCGCGACACGACGTCGTTGGCTGTTCCATCAGGGCCGGCGCTCGGCGAAACCCAGGCGATGGTTTTGCGACGGGTGGACTGTCGGATGGCCAGGCGCACCGCGATACGTGCCAGCCAGGCGCCGAACGGGCCGTCGCCGCGCCACGTGGCGAGCGAGCGGTACGCGGTCACGAACGCTTCCTGGGCGATGTCTTCGGCTTCGCCGAGATCGCCGAGCACGCGGTGGCAGGCTCGAATGATCGCCGGAGCCTCTCGATCGACGAGGACGCGGAAGGCGTCACGGTCTCCGTCGAGTACGGCCCGAACGATGGCCGGTTCATCGGTCATGGTCTCCATAGTGACGCGATCGGAAGGCTGCCACGATGGGCCGTTCGTCACGTTTGCCGCCGACGATTGCGGGGGGCTCAGTCGTCCTGGCCACCGTCGTCCTGGCCACCGTCGTCGTGGTCGTCGTCGTGGTCGTCGTCGTCGTGGTCGTCGGAGTCCTCGGCCGCCTCGTCTGCGTCGTCGGAGTCCTCGGCCGCCTCGGTCGCGTCGTCTTCATCGTCGGCGTCGCTCAGGCCGTCATCGTCGTCGGTTGCACCCACCGACTCGTTCGAGTCCTGACCCCGAACATCCAACGCCGCGGGTGCCGCATTCGCGTCCTGCCCCTGATCGTCGGAAGTCTCGTGCGTGTCGTTGAGGCCGGCCTCGAGCGAGACCGGCGCGTCATCTTGTGGCGCGCCCGAGCTGACCAGACTGTTCGCGGCGGACGCGCCGCCCACGATCAGGAGGAGGCTTACAAGCGCTACGCCGATCGTCCGGGCCATGCGCAGGCCAAATCGTTCCGTCATCAGGGTGGTACTCCCGCTCCTTGGCCGGTCGGTAACCGGTCGCTTGTCATGTCTGAGGCGGGGCGGTCTGGAAAGGTTTCAGCCTGCCGCCAAGCGTCGAATTTCCGGCCGGCGTACGGCAATGACCATCGTCGCGAGAAGCGTGATCAGGGCGCCGGCGGCGAGAACCGTCGGGACGCCGGCGCTCTCGGCAATGGCACCCGCCACGAGGTTGCCGATCGGGAGCAGGCCGATCGAAGTCAGGACATTCAGGCTGTGGACGCGGCCGCGAAGCCGACTCGGGACACGCATCTGGATGAGCGTGTTGGTGGTGGAGTAGTAGGCGACCTGACTTGCCCCGAGCACGGCCAGGGCCAGCATGGACAGCGGTACGAACCGCGACGTCGCAAACGCGAGCAACGAGATCGCGATCGCAGTCAAGCCCGCGAACAACAGTCGACCACTCCCGCCGACCGGCCGTCGCGCGGCCATCAGCAGGGCGCCGGCGAGGGCTCCGATCCCGATTGACCCGGTGAGGAGCCCGAGGCCCGGCGCTCCGATGAGGAGGATGTCCCGGGCGAACACGGGCAGGAACGTCAGGTAGGGCAGGACGAACAGGGCCGGTACGAGGGCGAGCAGCACCAGCGTGGTCAGGATCGAGTCTCCGGCCACGAAGCGAACACCGTCCTGGAGATCGCCCCACATCGCAGCGGTCCGGCGGTCAGCGGGCGGAGTCCTGGGAATGCTGAGCCGCGCCACGAGGATCCCGACCACGACGAGCGCGAGGGCGTTGGCCCAGAAGCCGAGGGCCAATCCCCCCGCGGCAATGGACAGGCCGGCGATGGAAGGGCCGACGATGCGGGCGAGGTTGTACTGCGCCGAATTGAGCGCGATCGCGCCGCCGAGGACCGATCGGTCGACCATCGACGAGACGATTGCCTGGCCTGCCGGCATCTGCACGGTAACCACGATGCCGCCCAGCAGGGCGATGATCGCGACATGCCAGTACTCGACGATCCCAAGCGTTGTCAGGAGGGCCAGCAGCGCGGCCAGGGCCGCTGCGACGAAGTAGCCCCTGACCAGCAATCGCTGCCGGTCCATGCGATCGGCCATGACCCCGGCCACCACGGCCAGGAACAGGGTCGGCAGTCCCGCGATCGCTCCCACCAGGCCGAGCAGTGCGGGCGAATTCGTCAGTTGGAGGACGAGCCAGCCCTGGGCCGTGGCCTGCATGAACGATCCGAGCGTCGCGAGCATCGTCCCGAGCAGGAACCGACGGTAGATCGGCGACTCAAGAGCCGGAAAGCGCGACACCGCGCGAGACCGTTCAGGCGGAATCGACGTCGGACGCCTCCGGAGCGGAAACCTCCTCCCGCTCGACGGTGATGGGACCGAGCCCGGCCCCCTCGAGGGCCTCCAGGCAGGCGTCGGCATCGCCGACGAGGACGATCGCGGCCTCGTCCGGCCGAACATGCGCTCGGGCGGCTGCCAGCACGTCGTCCGCGGTCACCGCCTCGATGGACGGCCGATAGCGGGCCAGCTCATCGTCCGGCAAGCCCTGGATGACGAGCCCGCTGAGGGCCCCGACGACGGCCCCGGGAGTCTCGAAGCGCAGCGGGAACACCCCGACCAGGTAGTCCCGCGCCGCACGAAGCTCGGCATCGTCGACCATCCCGGTCCCGATCCGTTCGAGCTCGGCGACCATGTCCTGGATTGCCGGGACGGTGACGTCCGTGTTGACCGCAGCTCGTGCCGCGAACGGTCCCGCGCCCCGCCGAAGGTCAAATCCGGCACTGGCGCCATAGGTGTAGCCCTTCTCCTCGCGGAGCTTCCGGTTGAGGCGCGAGTTGAACAACCCGCCGAGCAGCGCGCTCATGACCGAGACCGCATGGAAGTCCGGGATGATCCGCGGCAGCCCCGGATGCCCGATCCGGATCTCCGTCTGGACGGCGCCCGGCCGATGGATGAGCCGTATCCGCCTCGCCGTTGCGGATGCAGCGTCGTCGATCGCGACCGGGGCTGCGACCAACGGATCCCGACGCCAGCCTTCAAGGCGATCCGCCGCGAGGGCGTGCACGTCGATCCCGGTCAGGTCACCCCCAACGATCAACGTCATTGCCGCGGGGTCGAACCTGCGGGCCAGGGTTCGCCGCAGGATCCCCGCATCGAGGCGCTGGACCGTCTCGCGGGTGCCCGACGCCGGGCGCCGATACGGGGACGAGCCGGCGTAGATCGTCTCGACGAAGGCATCCTCGGCGCGTCGGCGCGGGTCCGCCCGCGCCTGGAGCAGATCGTTCAGCCGCTCATCCCGAAGCCGCTCGACGTCGCCAACCGGGAAGGTGGGATGGGCCACGACCTCGGCCACGAGGTCCAGCGTCGCCGCCAGTCGCGCGGCCGGCACGTCAAACGAAACGGACAAGGCGTCCCAGCCGGCCTCGGCGTGCAGGGATGCTCCGAGCCGCTCCGTGGCCTCGACGAACTCGATGGCGTCGTAGCGCGTCGTGCCCTCCGTGAGCGCCCGCGCCATCAGCACGGTCGCGCCGGCCTCGTCGTCGGGTTCATCGGCCGCGCCACCGAGGGAAACCAGGACGCCCGCCAGGAGCGGTCGGCTGGGCAGGTGGACCGCGACGACCGCCAAACCATTGGTCAGATGCGTTCGAGTGAACGGCGGGAACGCGTACGGGCGGGGATGACCCGGCGACGGCCGCGTGGCGGTCGGGACGGCCCGGACCGCGGTCATGCCGCCGCCTCCGCACTTGCCTGGCTCGGCGCCGCCGGCAGGTAGGTCAGCACGAAACGGTTGTCCGGCCGGAAGACCGCGGCGCACGCGTCGCGGATCTGCTCGGCCGTCACGGACAGGTACCGTGGCAGCATCTCGTTGACGACGCCGGGATCGTCGAACAGGGTGGCATACATCGACAGCCGATCGGCCCGTTCCTCGACCCGCTGCAGGGCGCCAAGCTCGTCGGCTTCGGTCAAGGCCTTCGCCCGTGTGAGTTCGTCCTCGGACGGCAGCTCGGTTGCGATGCGCTGGAGTTCCTCCCAATAGGCGGCCTCGAGTCGCTCGAGATCCACGCCGGGCCGGGCCGTCGCCCAGCCGGCGGTCACGGACGCTCCGCCGATCAGACCGAGCGAGAAGAGGCTGACATCCTGTGCCAGCTGCTCCTTGCGGACGAGTCGTCGGTGGAGCCGACTGCCTTTGCCGCCGGCTAGGATCTGACCGGCCAGATCGAGCGCGTCGAGCCGCGGGTCACCGAACACGGGCGATCGAAATCCCCAGTAGATCCGCGGCAGCGGCACCTGGTCCATGACGGTCTCGCGTCGTTCGCCGCCGAGGGTCGGCGGGAGCGACAGGTCCCCGAGCGCGACCGGCAGCGCGGGATTGGCGGGAATTGGCGTGAAGTAGCGCTCGACCCACGCCCGGACCTGGCTCGGGTCGACGTCCCCGACCACACTCAAGACGGCGTTGTTCGGGGCGTAATGGGTCCGAAAGAACGCACTCACGTCGTCGAGGGATGCGGCGTCGAGGTCCGCCATCGAGCCGATCGTCGGGTGATGATACGGATGCTCGGGCGGGTAGAGACCGCCGAGCAGCTTCTCGTTCCAGGACCCGTACGGCCGATTGTCGTACGACCAGCGCTTCTCGTTCTTGACGACCTCGCGCTGGTTGTCGAGGTTCTCCTGGCTCAGCGCGTCGAGCAGGCTGCCCATTCGATCCGCCTCGAGCCAGAGGACCAATTCGAGCTGATGGGACGGCACGGTCTCGAAGTAGTTGGTGCGGTCAAGCCAGGTTGTACCGTTCATCGTTCCGCCGACTGCCTGGATCAACCCGATGTGTTCGGCTTTGCTCACGTTGGCGGAGCCCTGGAACATGACGTGCTCGAAGAGGTGAGCGAAACCTGTCTTGCCCGGGACCTCGTGCTTGGAGCCAACGCCGTACCAGATGTTGACCGCAACGACGGGCGCGACATGGTCTTCGGCGATCACGAGCCGGAGTCCGTTGGGGAGCCGCTCGTCGGTGAAATCGATGGTGAGACCGGCCATGGGCTGATGAGACTCCTGAAATTGCGGGTGGCCGGGCGAAGGGTACCGCAGCCGAGGCGATCGCCCGCTCTTGACAATGATCGTCCACGTGTTAGCCTATCATCTAACATCCGGTTCAACTGCACGTCGCACACCAGGCGCGAGCTGCGCGCCACCCAGGGAGCATTGCTCGATGGCCGCTCGACCAGCCGCTCGCCGAACGCCCGTTGTGTCCGCGCCGGACACCGCGGTGCGACCGGCCGTGCGCGACTTCACCGGCAGCGCGGCGGGCCATGCGATCGAGTGGGACGTGCGTACGGTCTACGACTTCCTGTTCTCGATGACCGGCGAGGCCGGCGCCACGGACGACCTCCCGGCGGTTGATCGAGCCTGGGCCGAGGCCACCCGGTCCGCCCTGCCTGGGCCCATCCGGGCGACCTACGAGCGGATGTGCGAAACAGAGGCAGCAATCCACCTGGGATCGTTCGTCGTCGACCATCCGGATATCGCCTCGGCGGACGACCTCGTCGCCGCCCTTGCCGATGGTGGCGCCGGTCCCCTGATCCGAAGCATGTTCGCCGAGGCAATCGGAGCCGATCCGGCCCTGGCGCCGATCCTGGAGCAGGTCCTTGCCGGAGTGCCCGGTGCGATCGAGCGGGCCGAGGTCGCACTCCCGGACTGGAACCGCGCCGGCCGACTTTCCCTCCTGCTGGATCCAGACAAGACGCATCGCGAGATTCTCGATCTGGCCCGCGCGTGGGCCGACGCCTTTCGACCGATTGAAGGGCGGATCCGGACGATCCTCGTGCGAGATTTTGAGATGCGTTCAAACGACCGCGCAGCGCTTACTGGACCAGACCTCATCGAGCAGACCACCGGCGGCGTCCGCTGGCTTCCGGAGCCGGGGATCCGCCGCGTGATCCTGGCCCCGTCCTACTTCTCACGCCCATTCAACTTCCTGCTGGCCGGGCCCGATTGGCGATTCTTCGGGTACCCGGTCGCGGATGCGGCCCTGGATGCCGGGGATCCACTGGCACCTCCCCCGCAGGTGCTCCGCCTGCACCGCGCGCTCGGCGACGACACGCGGCTCCGGATCCTCAAGTTGCTGGCCGAGCGTGACCTGTATCTCACCGAGATCGCTCAACACCTCGAGCTGTCCAAGCCAACCATCAAGCATCACCTGGCGCTCCTCCGTGGGGCAGGCCTGCTGACCGCCGTCGAGGCCGGAGCCGTCGTCTACTACAGCCTCCGCAAGACGCGACTGGACGACGCCAGCCACGATCTGAAGCGCTTCCTCGTCGGCTAGCTGTAGTTCCCAAGGACGTTGTTGACACGGAACCGCCGCGGGGCCTGATCGACCAAGTTCATCAAACCGGGGCCGTCCACGCTCGGCCGAGCAGCCGATTCGACGGATATCGGGTACGGCCACGCTCGACCACAGCGATTTTGATGAACCAGATCGATCACGGCGGCCGACGCCGACCGCAGTGGAGCGACGGCGAGTCGGAATCTTCGGCTGCGCCAGGTCCCACTGGTGATCGTGATGGTCGCCCTCACCACGATCACCCTCTGGTCGCTGGGTCAGGCGCTGTTCATCCCGACGTCGTGAACGGCCCGGCGGCCGCCCGCCGGAACCCAGTCGAGCAGCGAGCGAACTTGGGCTAGTTGATCCTCGATCGCCGGGTCCAGCGCCTCGGCGGCGGCGATGGCCGTCTCGATCGCGGTCAGGCACAGAATTCCCTCCGCCACGGCCGCGTGCCGAATTTCCGCGGCGTCGCGGACGGCGCCGGATCGCGGGGTCGGCGTGTTGACGACGAGGCGGACATCCCCTGACGCGATCAACTCGAGGATGCCCGGCATGCCCGCCTCGATGTCCGCCGGCACCGCCAGCTTCGCGACCACCGACGCACCGATTCCGACGGCCGCGAGCGCGTTACGAGTTCCAGCGGTCGCGGTCAGCCGGTAGCCCGCCGTCAGCAGGGCAGTCGCCAGGCGCGGCAGGCTGGCCTTGTCGCGGTCGGCAATCGAGAGGAGCGCCATTGGGGGCTCGGTGCCCTCTCCTGCCGCCACACGCGGCGGAATCAGCGCGGCCCCGCGGAGCGCTTTGGCCAGCGCGACTCGAGGATCGCGGTGGATGCCGATGACCTCGCCGGTGGACTGCATGAATGGACCGACCGACGGGTCTACGCCGCGCAGCTTGGCCGTTGAGAAGGCCGGAGCCTTCACCGCGACGAACGGCGGCGGAGCCAGCAACCCGCCCGGCCAGCCAAGCTCCTCCAGCGTTGCCCCGAGCGCGATCCGGACCGCCAGCTCGACCATCGGCACGCCCGTGACCTTGGACATGAACGGCACTGTCCGTGACGCCCGCGGGTTGACTTCGATCAGGTACACCCCGTCGTCACGAACGATGAACTGGGCGTTGACCAGACCGCGCGCACCGAGTGCCAGCGCGATCCGCACCATGGTCGCCACGATCAGACTCTGATCGCCTTCGCTGACCGTCTGGGGTGGAAACAGCCCGACCGAGTCGCCGGAGTGCACGCCCGCACGCTCCACGTGCTCGAGGAGGCCGGGAATGAGCACCGAGGCGCCGTCCGAGACCGCGTCGACGTCCACCTCGATCCCCTCGAGATAGCGGTCGATCCGAACCGGTCGATCGGGGTCAACCACCGTCGCCGCGGCCAGCTGACGGGCCAGGTCGTCGGGCGAGTAGCAAAAGTCGATCGCCATCCCGCCGATCACGAATGACGGCCGGACGATCACCGGGTAGCCGATCCGGTCGGCCAGGGTAAGCGCCTCCTCGAAGGAGTGGGCCATGCCGCCTTCGGGCTGCGGGATCCCGAGTCGGTCGAGCAGTGCGGAGAATCTGACCCGTTCCTCCGCCTGGTGGATGGCTTCCAGGTCCGAACCAAGGAGCGGCACGCCGCCGGCCGCCAGCGGCGCGGCAAGGTTGAGCGGGGTCTGCCCACCGAACGCCACGAGTGCGGGAAGGAGGGCCATACCGTCGGCCGTCTCTGCATCCACGACGCTCCGGATCGATTCTGCATCGAGTGGCTCGAAGTAGAGCCGGGTCGAGGAATCGAAGTCCGTGGAGACGGTCTCCGGGTTCGAGTTGATCATCACGGCAGACCACCCGGCCAACCGGAGCGTGTCGGCCGCCTGGACCGCGCAGTAGTCGAACTCGATCCCCTGCCCGATCCTGACGGGTCCGCTGCCGATCACAAGGGCCGCGGGACGCAGGACTGGCGGCGCCTCCGGCGACGAGCCGGACGCCGCATAGGTCGAGTAGAAATAGGGCGTCTCCGCGGCGAACTCGGCGGCGCAGGTGTCCACCATCGCGTAGCCGGGGACGATCCCGTTGGCCAGACGGGCGCCACGGATCTCCTCCTCAGGCACCCCAGCCAGACCGGCGAGTTCCCGGTCGCCGAACCCTGCCCGCTTCACCGTGGCGAGGAGTTCCATCGCCGGGGGATCCGCGGCGTCGGTCAGGCGCGGGCCAATCCGGCGAACCTCGGCCTCGAGCGCCACGTTGCGGCCGAGTTCGGCGAGGAACCACGGGTTGATCCCGGTTGCGGCTCCGATGTCGGCTTGCGGAACGTGCCGTCGGAGGAGGGCGAGGATTCGCCAGAGGCGATCGTCCGACGGCGTCAGGAAGCGACGGAGCACGATCGGCGCGGCCGTCCGTTGGGCGTGCCGTGTCGATTCGCAGGCATCGCCGCTCTCATCGATCCAGCGAATCGGGGCGTCGTCGGGCTCGAAATCGGCGTCCGGATCCAGGCCCATCACTGCGGACAGGTAATTGACGGCGGCGGCCCACGAGGGGTCCTCGGCGAGCGGGCCCGCGCCGGCCTGCTCCAGCCCGCGAAGCGCCTTGTTCAGCGCCGCCCCAAACGTTCGATCGATCGCCATGACCTCCCCGGTCGCCTTCATCTGGCTGCCGAGCGACCGATCCGCGGTCGGGAACTTGTCGAACGGGAAGCGCGGGAGCTTCACGACGACGTAGTCGAGGGCCGGCTCGAATGCGGCGACGGTCGTGCCGGTCACGATGTTGGGAATCTCGGCCAGCCGACGCCCCACGGCGATCTGCGCCGCCACCCGGGCGATCGGATAACCGGTCGCCTTGGAGGCGAGGGCTGAGGATCTTGAGACGCGCGGGTTGACCTCGATGACCGCGTATTCGGTGCTGTCCGGCGAGAGGGCGACCTGGACGTTGCAGCCGCCCGCGACGCCGAGGGCGCGGATGATCGCGAGGGCCGCACTCCGGAGCCGTTGATGGACCGGATCCGAGAGCGTCTGGACGGGCGCAACGACGATGGAGTCGCCGGTGTGCACCCCGAGGGGATCGACGTT
>JBKKBB010000060.1:0-4690 GCA_046714395.1 Candidatus Limnocylindrales bacterium
GGACGGGCTCGCGAACATCGGCGGCTGGCTGGCGATGAATGACGACGCCCTGGCCGAGCAGTGCCGCAACCTGCTGATCCTGACTGAAGGCTTCGTGACGTACGGCGGCCTCGCAGGCCGTGATCTCGAGGCGATCGCCCAGGGCCTGCGCGAGGTTGTCGACGAGGACTACCTGCGCTACCGGATCCGGTCCACTGCGTACCTCGGCGACGCGCTCGACGCGTCCGGCGTGCCGCTTGTGAAGCCGTTCGGCGGGCATGCCATCTATCTCGATGCCCGGGCCCTTCTGCCCCACATTCCGCCGCTGGAGTACCCCGGCCAGGCGCTGGCCGTAGCGCTCTATCGCGAGGGCGGAATCCGGGGCTGCGAGATCGGCACCGTCATGTTCGGTCGGCATCCGGACGGGACCGAGGCGCCCGCCGCGATGGAACTCGTCCGGCTTGCGATCCCCCGCCGGACCTACACGCAGAGCCACATCGACTACGCGATCGAGGTCGTCCAGTACGTGGCGGAGCGCGCGTCCTCGTTGCGCGGGTTCCGGATCGCCAGGCAGCCTGCGGCGCTGCGCCACTTCAGCGCGAGGTTCGAGCCGCTCAGCTGATGGCCGTGACCCGAGTCGCGAGGACCGGTGAGCACGACAATTCGAGGATGGCCCGCCGAACCATCGACCTGACCGCCCCGCTCGACCTCGTGAGCGTGGTCGGGCTGCACTTCCGGGGCCGCGGTGACCCGACCGGCCGCGTCTCCACCCGCTCGCTGGTCCGCGCTACCCGGACGCCTGACGGCCCGGCGACGCTCCTCGCTGAGCTACGCGGGACCAGCATCGAGGCCGAGGCGTGGGGTCCCGGTGCAGATCACGCCCTGGCCGGCCTGCCGGCCCTCCTTGGGCTGGACGATGACCCCTCCGGGTTCGATCCGTCGCTGCATCGGGTCGTGGCCGACCTCGCACACCGGCGGCCACACCTCAGACTGGGCTGGACGGGCGCGATCTTCGAATCCCTCCTCCCGGCCATCCTTGAACAGAAGGTCACCGGAGGCGAGGCTGTGACGGCGTTCCGCGGCCTGATTGCGCGCCACGGCGAGCCGGCGCCGGGCCCGATCGCCTCGACCCATCGGCTCCGCCTCCAACCATCACCCGAGGCGCTGGCCGCGCTCCCCTACTACGCGTTCCACCCACTCGGCGTGGAGCAACGCCGCGCCGAGGTGATCCGTCGCGCAGCCCGGGAGGCGGGGCGCCTCCAGCGACTTGCGGACCTGGCGGGCACGCGTCGCGAGGTGGGCGCCGCCGCAGCGGCGGCCCTGCAGGAGATTCCGGGCATCGGTCCGTGGACTGCGGCCGAGGTCACGCTCCGCGCCCTCGGCGATCCCGATGCGGTCAGTGTCAACGACTTCCACCTCAAGAACCTCGTGGCGTTTGCCCTCGCCGACGAGCCGCGCGCGACCGACCAGCGGATGCTCGAGCTCCTGGAGCCCTGGCGTGGCCATCGTGCCCGTGTCGTCCGGCTGCTCGAACTGAGTGGTATCAGCGCCCCGAGATACGGTCCCCGGTACGCACCGCCGGATCGGCGCGAGATGTGACCCGGGGAACCAGACGCAGCGTTGCCCGTCTAGGGGCCATGCAACGCCGATCGCTCGTCACGCTCGCGCTCGCGTCAGCCCTCCTGCTCGGCGCCTGTGGTGGCGGGTCGGCAGGCCCGGGCCCAACCGGCCGGGGCCTGGATGGTCGGACGTTCCTCTCGACAGGGATCGAGGGCCACGCGCTGGTGGCCGGTTCCACCGTCCGTCTCACATTCCAGGGTGGCCAGCTGTCGGCGAACGCAGGGTGCAATTCAATGAGTGGGGCCTACCGGATCAGCGCGGATCGCCTCGTCGTCGAGCAACTTGCAACCACGGAGATGGGTTGCGATGCGCCGTTCATGGACCAGGATCGCTGGGTGGCCGATCTCCTGGACGGCTCCACGATCACCCTGGATGGCGACATGCTGATGCTGACCAAGTTGGCGGTCCGTCTCACCCTGCTCGACCGGGAGGTGGCAGACCCGGACCGTCCGCTCACCGGCACGCGCTGGGTCGTGGACGGCCTGATCGGAAGTGGTGCAGTGTCAAGCGTTCCGATCAATGTCGTCGCGGCGCTGACCTTCGCGGATGGGCTGGTGGACGTCGAGGCGGGCTGCAACCAGGGTGGCGGCTCCGTGACGATCACCGACGCGACGATCGAGTTCGGGCCGATTGGGCTGACCAAGCGGGCCTGCGAGCCGGGAGCCATGACCGTTGAGCAGGCAGTCACGGCCACGCTGTCCGGCACGACCCGCTACATGATCGAGGCCGGGAGCCTGACGATCGAGGCGGGTGGCGTCGGGCTGATGCTTCGCGCAGCTCCCTGAGGCCCAGCGGCGCGGACGCGGAACCGGGCCCGGTTTCAGCGGGTTCGGAGCGCCGCGGCCATGGCCGCCAGATGCGCCGGGGTGGAACCGCAGCACGCCCCGATGAACGAGGCTCCCGCGTCACGGATCTGGATCGCGTAGTCGGCCATCATCGACGGCTCGGCCCGGTAGACGGCCTGCATGTCCACGAGCTCCGGCATCCCGGCGTTCGACTTGGCGACCAGGATCACTTTCGGCTCGGCGGCCCGCATCTTGGCGATGACCGGGATGATCTCGTCTGGTCCGTTGCCGCAGTTCCCGCCGATCGCATCGGCGCCCCACTCGGCGAGGGAGTGGACCGCGGTCTCAGGCTTGACGCCCATCATCGTGTGCCCGCGGGTATCGAAGGTCATCGTGGCGATCACCGGGATCGACGGGGCGACCTGCCTGACACCGCTGATCGCCGCGTGGATCTCCTGGAGATCGGACATCGTTTCGATCCAGATCACGTCCACCCCGCCAGCCACGAGCGCGGCCGCCTGCTCGGCGAAGACATCGACGGCCTCCCCGAAATCGAGCGTCCCGATGGGCATCATGATCGATCCTGAGGGACCAATATCCCCGGCCACGAGGGCGTCTGTGCCCGCGGCCTCGACCTCCGCTCGCAGCAATAGGGCCGCCATCTGGTTGACTTCGCCAACGTGTCGCTCGTTGTTGTGGAGACTGAGGCGCAGCCGGTTGCCGCCGAATGTGTTCGTGAGAATGATCCGCGAGCCAGCGTCGAGGTAGGCGCGGTGGATCTGTCGGACGATCGAGCCCTGGGGAAGGGCGAGGTTCCACATCTCGGGCGGGTCACCGAACTGGAGTCCGGCCGCAAAGAGCATCGTGCCCATCGCCCCGTCCGCAAGCGCGGGTGCCCCGCTCCCGACGAGGGCCTCCCAGCGCGCCCGCTGGACGGCGGGCGGCACCGGGCCGGGTGCCGGTGGCTGACCGCGTTCCTGGTCCGTCACGATCGTGATCCTCCGCGTGCTGGTCTGCGAAGCGTAGTGCGAACAGGGAAATCCGTCGTATGCCCTTGACCCTCGGCGGGCGAATCGCCACGATCCCGGCACCATGCTGCTCGGTCTCGATCATCTCGTCATCGCGGTACCGGACCCTGATGCCGCCGCCACCCAGCTGGAGCGGACGGTCGGCCTCGCCTGCACGGGCGGCGGCCGGCACCCGCTGTGGGGGACGTACAACCGCCTGGCCTGGCTCGGCGATACCTACATCGAGCTCATCGGCCTGTTCGACCGATCGCTCGCGCCGAACGGAGCCGTCTCCCAGGCGGTCGCGGCAGCCCTCGACGCTGGACATGTCGGACTCGTCTCGATCGCGCTCGCGACGGACGACGCGGACAAGGAGCTGGCGCGCCTCCGGACCGAGGGCTCGAACCTGGGCGATATTGAGGCGCGCTCCCGGACCGGCCCGGACGGCGAGGTCGTTCGATGGCGAGCTGCCTTCCCGCCGTCAGTCGGTCCGGCGGAGTCGCCGTTCATCCTGGAGCACGAGCCCGTCGGCGCCGAGTGGGGAGAAGTTGCACGAGCGGCGCGGACGTCGTTCGCCCACCCGATCGGCGGCCCAGCGCGCGTCACCGCGGTCGAGCTGCCCGTCCCGGATATCCAGGCCACCGCGAACGCCTATGCCCGGTCGGTGGGGGTCCAGTTCTCCGACATCGATCCCAGGAGCGCTCACGCGGCCATCGGCTCGCAGCTTGTGCGCCTGCACCACGGCGCACCGCTGTGGAACCCCGCGGTCGTCGAGATCAGCGTCGGCGGCGCCGCGGACATCGCGCGGCGCGAAGTCGATGCCGTCGGCGTCCGGTGGAGATTCCCCGGCTAGCGTTTGCTCCCGCGGTCCGGAACCCGTTGCGGGCGCTGAGGGTCCCGGGCTTTACGCGGCTTCCTGCTTGCCGTCGCGCCCGCGACCCAGCTCGCCGCGAACAGCAGCCGCGCCGTGGACGGCGGACCAGGCGGTGACGGCATCGGCGAGGGCAATTGATCCAGGACGAACCGCGAGCCGGTCGTCCGCTCCGCGAATTCCGGCGCCGAGCTCGGCGAGCACGCCGCGATAGGCGGGCTTGTCTCCGCCCAGCCGGCCGCTTGATGGATATACGTCGAAGTAACCGTCTGTGCTGACGACGATGTTCGAGTCAGGCGAGCTGAAGGAGGTTCGAGCCATGGTGCGGAATCCGATCCGTCGCGCGCTTCGGACCGGCGAATGAAAGCCCGGCGATCTGCGACTAGCGCATCGACCATGGGGCCTTCGTTCGATTCCGTCAAACGCGC
>JBKKBB010000061.1:0-2862 GCA_046714395.1 Candidatus Limnocylindrales bacterium
GATGACCCGAGCCAATCTGACCCTGCAACTTGATACCGAGGTGATCAGGCGTGCGCGCATCCTGGCGGCGAAACGCGGAACGTCGATCAGCGCCCTCGCGGCGATTCAGCTAATCGAGCTGGTGGAAGAGGATGAAAGGGTCCAACATGCCCGCGAGCGCGCGGAGGCGATCCTGAAGAAAGCGGTCCCGCGCGGGGGTCGACGTTGGACTCGCGACGAGCTGCATGATCGTCAGGCGCTGCGGCCCCGATGACGGCGGCCGCGCCGACGTTCGTCGACACCAACGTTCTGCTCTATGCCCACGACGCCAGCGAGACCGAGAAACAGCCGATCGCCCGGGCGCTGCTCGAGGGGCTGTGGTCGGACCGCTCGGGCGTGCTGAGCACCCAGGTCCTCCAGGAATTCTACGTTGTGGCGACCCGCAAGTTCGAGCCTCCGATGCGCCGGTCGGAGGCACGCGAACTGGTTGCCCTGTACGCCACCTGGCCCGTTGTCCAGGTCGATGTCGAGCTGATCCTCGACGCAACAGCCCTCGAGGAACGAGCCCAGCTGTCGTTTTGGGATGCCCTCATCGTCGAAGCCTCGCGACGTGCCGGGGCAGCGCGCCTCGTCACCGAGGATCTCCAGGATGGACGCCGGATCGCCGGGGTCGCAATCGAGGACCCATTCGGCGCGGTCAGATAGGTCAGTCGGCGACGGCCAGGCCCTCGGACATGGCGGCCGTTGCGAGGTCTCTATCGAGGGTCGCGAGCTGGCCGTCTACATCCACGGCGAGATCCAGGTACAGCGCGTCGTAGACCGTCAGACGGTGGCGATCGGCGAGCTCGATGGCTCCCAGGAGTCCTGGCAGCCCACGATCGGCGGTCTCGACGCCGCTGGCGTACAGCCGTTCCAGCCGGGCTGCGGCATCCAGCGCGTGGAGTCGAGCGCCTCTGAGGAGCGCGTTCGCGACCTCGACCGGGAAGTGCGGCGGGGCGAGAATCATGGTGTCAGCCTCTGTCCACGCCCTCCAGCGGTCCAGCCACCTGTCGTCGCCCGCGAGCAGGGCCATCGCCGCCGAGGCATCGATGACCACCGCCGGCTGACCGGGGTTGAACGTCATGCCGAGGGCTTCGGCCCGGGCGCCTCGACCGTCCGCGTCCGGCGCTGCTCGCGCAGGGTCGCGACGGGATCGAAGCCGGTTGCGAAGGGCCGCCGGCGTGCCAGCTGCCGGATGTCCTCGAGTGCCGAGAGCCGCGTGGCCCGTCGGCGATCGGGATCCAACAGCGCGAGATCCGTGAGCGGGACGAGTACGGCGACGGGCTGACCGGCCCGTTCGATCACGATTCGTTCACCCGCTGCGGCCTCGTCCACGATCTGCCCGAACCGGCGCCGCACGTCGAGCGCGGTGACTGTTCTCATGGCACCATCATAGCACCATGATATTGCCTATCCAAGAGGCTCGCCCCACTCCGCCCTCAAGCGGCCGTCATCTGCTCCGCGATCGTCCGCGCGACGATGGCCGCGTCCTGCCCGACCCCGAACAGGGTCGACGACCGCCGGGTCCGCAGGAAGTGGGTCCCGACAAAGAAGAGGCCGTCGATGACCGTACTGGCGCCGTCGATCTGGATCGGGAAGCCCATCTCGTCGAACGCGTCGGGCCAGGGCAGCCACGAGCGGAAGTCCGGACGGAACCCGCCCGCCAACACGACCGCCCCGAACCCGTCGACCGAAACCTCCTCCGGCGCTGCGCCGTCGAACGGCTCGGGATCGGCGATCTCCGGTCGCGCAAGTCCACGCTTGTCAGCCACCTGGAACACCAACTCCATGATTTCGCGGTAGCGCGCGTCCCCCCAGGCCACCGTGTCGGCAAGGTCGGGAGCGAACCGCGCCTGGTGACCTGCCGCCCCCAGGAAGTGACCCACGAGCGTCACTCCCATGGACCGGAGCGTGCGGAGGTTCAGGTCGTGCCCGCCGCGGTGACCCGTCGCGGTGGGGTTCGCGCCGAGGCGGACCATGGGAGACGGGAGCGCCGCAACCGGCTGGTCGAGGAAGCCCGACGCCTCCAGCCACCAGATGAGGTCGTGGCCACCCAGCCGGCGCGGCCCCCACGGGGCCTTCCCGCACGAGAGGACCACCACGCGGTCGGCTTCCCGGAGCTCCTCGGCCAGCTGGCAGCCGGACTGCCCGCTGCCGATGATCAGGATCGGCCCAGGCGGCAGGCTGGCCGGGTTTCGGTACTCCTCCATGTCGAACTGCGGGAGGCCGGCCGGCAACGTATCGGATCCAGGCGGGCGGTGGGCCCGCTGGAACGCGCCGGTGCCCAGGACGACGCGTCCGGCGCGCACGTCGCCGGCTGACGTTCGGGCGACGAAGCCGCCGGGGGTTCGATCGATCGTCCGGACGTCGACGCCCTCGCGAACGGATGACCCGGAAGCGGCAGCGTATCGAACGAGATGGTCGACGATCTCATCGCGCGGCATGAAGCCGTCGGGGTCGGGGCCCGCGTAGGCCCCGCCGGGGAGCTGCACGGTCCAGTTCGGGGTGACGAGGCAGAAGCTGTCCCAGCGATCCCGCCAGGTCTGGCCGATCCGGCCGCGCTCCAGGACCACGTGGTCGATCCCCAGGCCCGCAAGCTCATGGCCGACCGAAAGCCCGGCGGACCCGCCCCCCACAACCAATACGTCGATGTTCTCCATCGGGAAAAGTTTACGGGCGCGTGCCATGGACGGACAAGACGAGCCCCCGCCAACGTAAGCATCCCAGCGTCTGTGCTGGACACGGGTCGGCCCCACTTCCCTGGCCAATGCTCCTCCGGGGAGCACTATCCGGGTTCGGGCGGGGGTCGAGCCCGCCCGAGCACCCCACGAGCGGAGGCCGTGG